>JAYTWP010000329.1:0-2076 GCA_043743395.1 Actinomycetota bacterium
TGAAAATGAGTGCCCACACGAAGACGTTGTCGATGGACAAGCTGTATTCGATGAGGTAGCCACTGAAGTATTCACCACCAGCCTTGACGCCAAATCCGGCAAGGATCACGACGCCGAACCCGACACCGATGACCACCCACATCAGTGTTTCGAGCGCAGCTCGACGCGTGGCCAACACCTTCGGCACGCGATGCAGGACCAAGATGTCGAACAGCAAGAGCACCGCAATAAAGCCGAGCGTGGCCAACCACGCCCACAACGGAACGCTGATGTTTGCAAAACGAGTGGCGGGCTCGTCGGCGACGAGCCCGCCGATGACACGGTCGAGCATCAAGGTTGGCCGCCTTTCACCGTGGTCGCGTGCATGGGCGCTCCCCTCGGCCGCACCGGTGTTGGATGCAGACCAACTATTTCGTATCGCTCTTCTTGTTCGACCCAGATGAGCTGATGATGGCCTGAGCAGACGCAAGCCGGGCGATCGGCACGCGGAACGGGCTACAACTCACGTAGTCGAGCCCCGCTTCGTAGAACAGCGCGATGCTCTCGGGATCGCCGCCATGCTCGCCGCAGACGCCGATCTTGAGGTCCTTCTTGGTGGAACGACCACGCTGCACGCCCATCCGGACGAGATCGCCGACACCGGTCTTGTCGATGGTCTCGAAGGGGTTGCGCTTGAGCAGACCCTGCTCGAGGTAGGCAGGCATCATCCGGCTCTCGACGTCGTCACGGCTGAAGCCGAACGTCATCTGGGTGAGGTCGTTGGTCCCGAAGCTGAAGAAGTCGGCCTCTTCGGCAATCTCATCGGCCCGGATCGCAGCACGCGGCGTTTCGATCATGGTGCCGATTGTGACGTTGGGCTTGTTCTTCATGCCCTTCACCGCTTCATCGATCTCGGTCTGAACCCAACTGCGCGCGAGCGCAAGTTCTTCACGCGTGACCGTGAGCGGGATCATCACTTCGACGATCGGATTCTTGCCCTTCTTGCGCAGCGCCGCCGCCGCCGCCATGAGAGCACGCACCTGCATCGCATAGAGCCCAGGTTTTACAACACCGAGGCGGACGCCGCGGGTTCCGATCATCGGGTTGTGCTCGGCCCAATCCTCGGCCGCTTTGAGTTCGGCCTTCTCGCGCTTGGTGAGCCCGTCGGTGGCCTGCTTGATGCGCAACTCTTCAACTGACGGCAAGAACTCGTGCAATGGCGGATCGAGTAGACGCACGGTGACGGGCAGCCCATCCATGGCCAACAGAATCTCCTCGAAGTCGATCTGCTGAACACGGCCCAGATCGGCGAGCGCAGCGATTTCGTCCTTTGGATTGTCAGCGAGAATCATCTCGCGAACGACAGGCAAACGATCGGGCGCGAGGAACATGTGCTCGGTTCGGCACAGGCCGATACCCTCGGCACCAAGTGCCCGAGCATTCGTTGCATCTTCGCCTGTGTCGGCGTTTGCACGAACTCCAAGCTTGCCCTTGCGGACGCGATCGGCCCACTCGAGAATCGTCTTGAACTCTGGCGGCGGCTCAGCGGCTGCGAGTTCCATGGCGCCGACGATGACCTCGCCCGTCGTGCCATCGAGGCTGATGACATCGCCTTGCTTGACGACGATGTCGCCTACCGAGAATTGCTGACCGCGGATCTTGATCGCATCGGCGCCAACGACGGCTGGGGTTCCCCAACCACGAGCCACAACCGCGGCGTGGCTCACCAGACCACCGCGTGCTGTGAGGATGCCTTGGCTGATCATCATGCCGTGGACATCTTCAGGGCTCGTCTCACTACGGACAAGAATGACTTTCTCGCCGCGTTCATCGGCGTCGACCGCGTCGTCGGCGGTGAAGTAGACCCGGCCAACCGCGGCGCCGGGTGATGCTGCGAGACCCTTGGCGAGAACCTTGCCCTTGCCAGCGAACTGAGGATGCAGAACCTGATCGATTAAAAAATCTCAAGGGCTTAAAAACCGGCAACCAGGAAGCCGCAGTTATTTTTACCATCAATAACCGGTTACAGGAAATTATAAATACTGCAGCAGTGCTGGAAGCAAGGGTAGCTACGGAAAACACGGATAAAAATAACAT
>JAYTWP010000330.1:0-3706 GCA_043743395.1 Actinomycetota bacterium
GTGGAGGTCGGTGGCTGTGGGGTCCCTGCGGCGTAGCCACGAATGAACCCGGCATCACCTTCGACGGACGTCACGTTGTACGCGATCGAGCCGGATCCGGCGCGGTTCGTGCCGAGCTCGACACCACCTGCGGGATAGACCGGAACCCCTTGGCCAAGTGGGCTCGCGCCGCGTGTGTCCATGAGGCGGGTGGGGTCGAATGCGGTGAACAGGCCGTCAGAACCTGCCGCCGCAGATGAGCCTGTGAAATACCCCGAGTAATCGACGATGATGTGACCCCCGCCCGAGAGGAACACGGTGATTCCACGCGCGGAGACCGGAAAGATGCCCCCGGCGGCGCGGGTCTGCTGAAACGTATCGAGGTTCAGCACCGAGGCCGATGGCCGCGGGGTGCCCGCAGGAAACGCGGTGGCGAATCCTGGCTTGGTTGCCTGTGTAACGGTGATGTTCAGTGCGAGAGCAGTGGCGTCGGCGGGCACGCCGGCCGGGAGTGGGAGTGTGACCGAACCGCCGGGTGCCACGACGTTGTTCGGCCGTGAGTCGAACAACCGGGCCGATGAGCTCGGCACGAACCGTCCGGCCCGTACGGTGGCCGCACTTGCAACGAATGCACCGACGACATCGACGACGACATAGGCCTGCACCGAGGTAAAGACGCGCATCGTGCCCGAAGCATCGACTTTGGTGATGCCACCATTCGCGCGGATCTGGCCGAGGCTGAAGTTCAGGTTCGACACCGTTGGCCTGGCCTGATCGGCGGGCCAAGCGGTGAGAAAGCCGCTTCCCCACGGCTGTACGACGGTCAGGGTGAGCGCCAACGAGGTAGCGCCGTTCGGGATGCCGCAGCGACCAATAGTGGGAATCGAGATCGTGAGTGCGTCAATTCGGTTGTAGCCGGCGCCACCGTCTGGACGCGTATCGGTCAAACGACATGGCTGCACGGCCACGAACGCCGAGATCGGCGCTGGTGCGGCTTGGACAGGCGCAATCTGAAATGGAACAGCGACTGCGCCGACGGTGCCAGCTAGGGAAAACGCCACGAACCAGAGAATGGACTTCTTCACTATTCGACTCCGTCACCAGTTAACGCCCCGCAACGGCTTATCAGAGAACAATCAACGGGAGACCACGCACCGACCCAAGTTCTGGTAAAGGACGAACGCCTACACTGACCCTTCAGACCTACGACGAGGACGAAGATATGACACGTGATGTGAAGTTCGGATGGTTGTCACCCGTGATTGGAAACCGGTGGAGCGACCACCAACCCATCGTGATGTACCAGGAGCGTCACATCCTTCCGACCGCGCTGGCCCATTTCGATTCGCTTTGGATCGCCGATCATTTCTACGGGTTCGATGCAAAGACCGACCCGTTCATGGAGGCATGGACAACGCTCACGTGGCTTGCCGCAAAGTTCCCAAATGTCTTGCTGTGTCATCACGTGCTCGGCCAGGGATACCGCCAGCCGGCACTCACGGCAAAGATGGCGGCAACCCTGCAGACACTCTCGGGCGGACGCTTCATCTTGGGTATCGGTGCTGGCTGGCGTGAGGACGAATACCGGGCGTACGGCTATGAATTTCCGAAGGCGTCGATTCGGTTCGGTCAACTCGAAGACCTCATCCACATTTGCCGTGCGATGTGGACGCAAGATCTGCCCAACTACCACGGCAAGTACTTCCAAATCAACGAAGCATCGGCGCCCCCGTTGCCGCAGCCGGTTCCACCCATTTGCATCGGGGCCTCTGGTGAACAGATCGGTCTGCCGATGGTGGGACGGTTGGCCGACATGTGGAATGGCGGCATGCGCAAGGAGACCGACTGGATCCGCAAGCGTGACATCGTGCGCGATTCAGCGGCGCGCGCGGGTCGTCACCCCGCCGACATCGAGATCAGTCTCACGGTTGAGCGATCCCTTCCCGAGACCGATGCTGAGTCAGCCGAACTCCTCGACCGGCTCGAACACCTTGTGGGACTCGGTGTCGGCCACTTCGTGATGGATTTTGGTCATCCCACGTCCACGGAGCCGGTTCTGCGTTTCGTCGAGCAGGTCATGAAACCGATGAAGTCATCGACCTGATGTAATCATCGAACTGATGAGCGAATCACGCCTGTCGTCGAGCCGAGGTACGCACGCGCGATACAGGTTGATAATTCGGTCCCGCGGTTTCGTCGACTCGTTGGAGTAGACGCACGCACGGTGGCTCGAATCGTTCGGCAAACTCGACCGAACGTGCCTCGCCCAAGGGCTGAGATCGATGCTTGGCTGTGCGTGAGTACCTCGGCGACGACCACTGCCCAATGCGTGTCACCGCGCCACTCGCGCAGACCGTTCACGGCATGCCAGCCCGACAACAACGCGTTGTCCGAGCGGGGCATGGCCAGATGTGCTCCGAAGAGGACGCGTCCGACCATGGGCAGTTGTTCCACGACGTCCCAAAGCAGTGGTCCGAACTCGATCAGAGGATCGATGATGTCAGGGGCATATCGATTGAGGCCGTCGAGCACGGCGTCTTGACGTGCTGCCCAGACCTCTCGGAACCGCTCGGGTCCGCCGAGGATCTGGCCAGCTGATCCGGAAAGCCAACCGCGTGATACCGACCAGCCGCCCCCGGATCCCAGAAGATCCAGCCGATCGTTGTCTGCACCGAGCGCGCGTTTCGACGAGCAATGTCGACCCAGGCTGTGTCCGCAGGCGGTGTTTGCGAAGCCATGCCTCACGCTCGATCGCGGATACGACTACCCGGTCGTGCGTCAGCGTCTCGCCGGCTACGAACTGACCGAACTCGAGATCCAGAAACGGGGCAGGAAACCGTCGGCGGGGACGCCGCATCGGCTCACACTCGGGCTGCGATGGATCGTCGAAGCGCTCAATTCGTGGTGGTCAAACTACGCGCAGTTGACACGGCCAACCGACCGCCAGATGGTCCACCACTGCGCCGCTGTCAGCCTCGCCACCACCGTGTTCATGACAGCCCGGCTCATCGACCACCGGGACCGATGGGGCCGAACATCAGCGCCTACCCGCTGAGCCGCTAAGTCGCCACTCACTCTCAAACGCGACGATGTCAGACGCGTCGAGGTGCAGAAAGTCATCATGTTCTTTGGTTGTGTCGACAGCCAGAAACATGTCCTGACCAGCAGCGGAACGAGAGAGGAACGAGAGCGGAACGAGAGGGATTCGCAGATTGAAATTCTGAGTATGGAATCGTGCCTGCTCAGTGACACTTTCGCTCAAGCGGAGGGAGCGTGAATCGGGAGCAACCCGGGAGCAACGCCGCTCTGCGGCTCTGATGCCGCAACCTGAAGTGCAGTGCCTCGCCACCGGGTGCCAGGGCTGACGGTTGACACGGCAGGTAACATCAATAGTTACAGTTTCAGTTTCAAGGAGGAACGTGGCGCAGCGTAAGAGCCCGCCCTACCCGAACGCACCCCTAGCCCTGACCGTGCTGGAGATTCGCTACCCCGAGTTGTCCGACGGGATCGGGCGAAGCGCACAGCACCAGATGCGCGAAGCGCTGCGCAAGGCGTTGCCGCTCGTCGAGAACGTGACGGAGGAGCAGCTCGAGCTCTCGATTGGGGCTCCGTTGCCCGCTGCCGTGCAACGGAGGACCTTTCCGCGCTTCGTAACCCGCGACCGGACGACGGCCATGGTCGTCAAGGAAGAGGCGCTCGTGCTGGAGACCACCTCCTATGGAGGATG
>JAYTWP010000331.1:0-4009 GCA_043743395.1 Actinomycetota bacterium
GACCCGGGATCGTCGGAGGTGGACCGGGGTCGTCGGAGGGTCCCGGGGTCGTCCGAGGGGGCCCGGATCCGACTCGGCGCCTACTGACGCGCGCTCTTAGCGGTGGCGATATCGAGCGCACGAATGCCTATGGAGCCATCGCCAGACTCGAGTCGCCGGGACAGCACAACAAGCATCGCTGTGGAGACGGCGCCAACGACGTTGCCGACGTACACGATCGCCCAGTTTCGGAGCAGTCGGACCAGGCGTACGCGCCGACTCGCGTAGGCGATGATGCCGAGTGTGTTGCCGGTGAACAGTTCGGCCCCTGCGATCACCACGAGCACGAGCCCGAGCGAGAAGACCACGCCGCCGAGCAGGCGACTGATTCCGGCCGATGTGCCACCGCCCGCTGTCACGACAGTGGAGAACAGCGCCCCGAGCGAGATGAAGGCGCCGGCCAGCACAGCGAGTGCGAACAGTTTGGTGAATTCCATTTCGGTCTTGACAACACCGAGATCCTCGGCCTTTCGAGCGATTGCTGCGGGGACCAATGCGTCCAAGCTGACTGCGCCTTGCGGGGTTGGGCCAGCCTGTGTCGACCCGTTCGGGGTTGGCATTTCCATGCCGTCATTGTGACTGAATGGATGGGTCCTCGTGAGGGACCCCTGTCGCCTCGTTCGGTGGCTGTTGGCCAAACGCGATCGCAACGGCCACGACGAGGACGATGGCGTACCCGGAAGCAAGGTAGGTGGGTGCGAACGCCGGGAACGCGGTCACGTCAAGATAGGCGAGGCCGGCCGTGCGCCCGATGAGCAGCACGAGTCCGACGCCCACAACTGAAGCCATCGTCCACGATGGGATCCGTCGTTGGCGAATCGAGGTCGTGACCTTCGCAAGCATGATGATCACGGCGCTCAGAATCAGCAGCCTGTAGAGCCATCGCAACGCGCCGATGACATGGACCCGCTGTCGCGTCAGGAAATCGTCGGGACCCGGGGCCAGCGGTTCGTTTGTCATTCGCTTGAACAAAGCGCGATCGGTGGCGGTGCCGTCCCCGGCACGCGACAGAGCGGTGAAGGCCCTGAGATCGACGGTCTTCACCAGTCCGCTCGCCGTTCGTGCAGCCAGCGCGGGCAGTCTGTTCCAGCGCCATGCCGGGGCAATACCTGAGTGAGGGCCGCTACATCGAAGCCGCCCAGCGGAGCAGGCATCGTCGATCTCGTGGCCGATCGATCGGAACGTAGTGTCGAGTTGGCGCGCGGATGTCGCGCCCGAGGACGCGCCGATCGCGTCCAGAACGACCCATTGGAACACCTGGCCCGCAAGATCGCGCACGCCATCGGGCCGAATGCTGAAGTACTGCGGGTCGGTGCGCTGCTCGATCTGGACGCGTAGCGCTTCGAAGTGCGGGCTGGCCGCGTAGATCAGCTCTCGGGTCTCGACAGTGATCGGGAACTGATCGAACGAGGTCACCGGTGCAACACGAAACATTGGACCCAGTCCGGCCGACATCGAGGTCTGTTCGACATTCGTGATCGCCAGCCCGTAGTGCGATTCGTTGACGTGCTCCACCCACAGTGTGCCGATCGCTATGGATATGGGAATGAGCGTGACGCCAATGGTGCTGACAAGCTTGCTCGTCACCGGCATCGCCGATCGAACAACACGAACGACGGCCAACACGAGGCCGATGATGACTGCGGGCAGAACCAGGAGCCACTCCTCGCGAAGCAACCACACGGAACCGATCGACAACGACGCCCCGAGCGCCCACACGATGGTGATTCGTGACGGGCGGCCGCTGGAAGCTACAAGGCCGACGAGGCAACTCAACAACAAGATGAGGAGGGCGGGGTACACGCCCGCTCGGTCGACTCGTGCCGAGATTCCCGTGTGCATCGTCATCGGATTGAACAGCAGCACTGCGAACGCCGCGAGCCGACGTCCACGAGAGCGCAACAGCGGTCTCATCGCAACGATCGCAACTGCTATCGCCAACACATACAGCAGCTGCTGAGCGAGCAGCAGGGGCAAGTGGACTGAATGTACGGCTGCGATGAACATCGCGTAACCGGGCTGTTTGATCAAAGTGCGATACTCGAATGGTCCGAGCCATTCGCCCGCGCTGATCCATGATGCACGTTCGATGAACCATTGGTCATCGATGGTCAACGATCCGTATGCCGTGAGTCGTTGGCCGTCGACAAGCCACAACTTGATGGCAATGAGCCCGAGCCACGGAGCGGCGAACCTCAGCCGGTTCATCATTTCGGGCCTTGGCTTCTCCGTGAGGTTGTCGGCCATCGGGGCAACAGTACGCCGCCTGGCCGCGGTCGATGCGTTCGATCGGGCAAAAGGGGTCGCCCGAGTGGCTGCCCATTCTGACGTCGTCGCATCGAGCGTGGCGTCAGATGATCAGACCGTCAACCTGCACCAGAAAGCGACGCTGATCTATGACTGTCAATTCAGAGCGACGGGCCGCCTTCAAGGAATGCGTGATCGGCGAAAACAACCAGGACGAAGCGACCTTCAGGTTCATCATGGAGTTCATCGAAGTGGACCAGGATTCACTCACCATGATCAAGGACAACTGGGCCGCCCTCGAGAAGTCGGAAGGCATCATTTCGGCGATGCTGAAGATCGACGCTGACAACGGGTTGAGGATGTTCTTTCACAAGCTGCTCCCTTCAGCCCAATCGTCCGTCATTTCCCTGCTCACCCTGACGCTCGCCACTCTTGGGCTGTCTGGTCTTGGTTCGGGTATCGACGCCGGGATCGCCTGCCTGCCCAAACTGCTCGAATGACGCACCTCGATCATTGACTCCCACTGATCATTGACTCCCACTGATCATTGACTCCCTCTGATCATTGACACCACACCGATTCTTGCTCGACATCTATTGAAAGGGAGGAGCGCCCATGGCCTTCGCCGAAGACTTTGCTATTTGTATGACCGGCGGTGGGATCACTGTCGATGCTGCGTGTATCCCGGACTCGGACACCTTCGCCGCAGTGATTGCCTACGTCCGCCAATACCTGCAGGATCTCGGCCCAGACATCACAGCTGCGCTCGATGAAGCCACGATGTCCGAGAGCACTTCCACGATCCTGGCCGATCCCGACGTCAACGCGATCGACTCGTCCTACCTCCCTCTGTTGCAGGCGTTTGATGCGGCACAGGGCGTACCGCTCTCCACGTGTCTCGACTGGTGCGAATACTGCACGCGCTCGGCGATAGAGACGGTGGCGGCCACCGGCGCTGGGCAGGACTGACGACAACCGTGCCGTTGCTCGTCGTGTGGGCAACGTGGTTGGCGTGCTGCTCAACCACGCTGCTACTGCTGGTTGCAGGCGCCATCAAGGTCACGCGCCCGCACGCGGCAGCAGGTTCGCTGCGGCGTAGCTCGGCCCGAGTGATGGCGTGGTCCCATGGTGGTGCCGACCGTGCTGCACGTGGGGTAGGCGCCGTGGAGATGGGGGTTGGTTCCGCTGCACTCTTCACCAGTGGTCGGATCGCACTTGTTCTGAGCGGCTTGGTGTTCGCTCTCTTCGTGTCGTTCGTGTTCCTGACCGACGCGGCGCGACGGCGCGGTCGTTCATGTGGATGTTGGGGTTCGCTCTCCGATGGTCCGGCTGGTGCGCGCGAGGTGAGGAATCGTGTGCTGTATTCAGCGTTCGCACTGATCCCGTTGGCCGTGCGGATCGTTCAACTGTCGACCCCACGCGTTCCATGGGGGATCGGAGCTTTCGTTGTCGTTTTCGGTGTTGTGTTGGGGTCGTTACTTGCATATGCATCCACGTCTGAGCTGTTGGTCAATGTGGCGAATGCCATCGGTTTCGGTACCTCGAAGGGCCAAGCAATTCGGCGGCGGATCGTGACTCGGCGAGCGCGTCGCGAGGTGCTTGGCGCCCTTCGTGTTGACCCCAGCGTGGTCGCGGTGGAAGCCAGAATCTCGGCCGGGTCGCGGCTGTCGTGGCGAAACTCTCGCGTCACGTCACCGCCAGCCGGCGGAGATCGCGCGGGCAA
>JAYTWP010000332.1:0-18470 GCA_043743395.1 Actinomycetota bacterium
GGGTGCAGTGGGGTCGGCCTCCGTGAAGTACCACGTCTCGCCGTGGCGGCCGAGCCACAGGGTTCGGTCCTGACGGGCGAAGGTGAGCCGTGAACGGACCCCACCGTGGTCGATCAACGCGATGCCGTTGGCAATGGTGAGGGACGTGGGTATTGCGGGGCCGTCATCGACTGAGACATCGAACCCGTCAGCGGCGCCACGGTGGCGAACGGAAACCATGCTGTCGGCTGCCACCCGGGCGCGGTAGGTGGTCCAGGCCGGACCTCCGATACGCCAACCGGACGGGTCGTCCCACGGGTCCTCGACGACCTGGCCGAGCCGATCGCGCAGCAACGTGATCAGGGCCGCAGCGGCGCTGATCTCCTGGGGAACAGACGCAACGCGATCGTGTTCCATGACGCGCTCGATGAGGCCCGTGTCGAGGTGCCCGCTGATGACGTCGGCATGTTCGAGGAGTTCCCGGAGGAATCCCACATTCGTGGTGGCGCCGAGAATGGTGGTGCTGCCGAGCGCGTGTCTCAGGGTGCGTCGGGCGGTGTCTCGATCCGGTCCCCAGGCGATGACCTTCGACAGCATCGGGTCGTAGGTCGAGCCGATCTCCGTGCCGGTCATCAACGACGAATCGACGCGCACGTTCGCGGTATTGAGCGGTTCGTCCAGCAACAACACCGTGCCGCCGGTGGGCAGGAAGCCACGGCGTGCGTCCTCGGCGTAGACGCGAGCCTCCATCGCGTGGCCGTGGGGCCGCAGATCGGCCTGAACGAACGGCAGCGGTTCGCCAGCCGCGATGCGCAACTGCATCTCGACGAGGTCGAGACCCCAGACCATCTCGGTCACGGGATGCTCCACCTGCAAGCGGGTGTTCATCTCCATGAAGAAGGAATCGTCGGGGTGATCACCCGACACGATGAACTCCACCGTGCCGGCATTCACGTACCCGCAGGCGCGTGCAGCGGCCACCGCCTGGCTACCGAGCGTCTCGCGCTGAGCCTCGGTCAACAGCGGCGATGGCGCCTCTTCGATCACCTTCTGGTGCCGGCGCTGCAAACTGCATTCGCGCTCGCCCAGGTGCACCACGTTGCCGTGGCCATCGGCAAGCACCTGCACCTCGATATGGCGGGGACGCTGGATGAAACGTTCGAGCAGCAGCGTGGCATCACCGAACGCACTGAGCGCCACCCGGCGGGCCGCGGCCACCTCGTCGAGCAACGCGGCTGCATCGGTGACGAGGCGCATTCCCTTGCCGCCACCACCGGCGGACGGTTTGATGAGAATCGGGTAACCGACGGTGTCGGCGTGCGCGACCAGTTCCTCGTCGGTCAGGCCCGTGTCGGCGATACCCGGAACCACATGGACACCGCTTGCGGCGACCGTTGCCTTCGCGCGAACCTTGTCTCCCATGGCATCGATGGCGCTCGCAGGCGGTCCGATGAACACGATGCCTGCCTGCGCGCATGCTGCGGCGAGGGCAGTGTTCTCGGAGAGGAAGCCGTAACCGGGGTGGAGCGCCTGCGCCCCGGATTGAAGCACTGCATCGATGACCCGGTCGACGCGCAGGTAGCTCTCCGACGAGGCCGCCGGGCCGAGACGCACTGCGGTGTCGGCAGCGAGCACGTGTCGTGCGGACACGTCGGCGTCGCTGTACACCGCAACTGAGCGGATTCCCAGGCGGCAAAGGGTGCGGATGATGCGCACCGCGATCTCGCCGCGGTTGGCGACGAGGACCGTGTGGAACATCGGGCTCGAAGAGGTGGGAGTGGTAGGCACGTTTCGTCCGATCACATCCGAAACACGCCGTAGCGCACCGGCTCGATGGGGGCCCGACCGACCACGGACAACGCCATACCGACGACGCGACGGGTATCGCCGGGCTCGATGATGCCGTCGTCCCACAGCCGCGCCGACGAGAAGTAGGGATGACCCTGCAGCTCGTACTGTTCTCGGATCGGGCGACGAAATTCCGTTTCTTCCTCGGCAGACCATGCGGCACCGGCGCCTTCGAGTTGCTCGCGTCGCACAGTGGCGAGCACCGATGCCGCCTGTTCGCCGCCCATCACCGAGATGCGCGCATTCGGCCACATCCACAGGAACCGGGGGGAATATGCGCGCCCGCACATGCTGTAGTTGCCAGCCCCATAGGAACCGCCGACCACCACAGTGAGCTTGGGCACGCTCGCCGTGGCAACTGAGTTGACCATCTTGGCGCCGTGCTTGGCGATGCCGCCCTGCTCGTATTCGCGACCGACCATGAAGCCGGTGATGTTCTGGAGGAACAACAGCGGCACCTTGCGCTGGTCGCACAACTCGATGAAGTGGGCGCCCTTCAACGCCGATTCGCCGAACAGCACACCATTGTTGGCGACGATGCCGACGGGGTGCCCCCAGATGTGGGCGAAGCCGGTGATCAACGTCGGGCTGTACTCGCGCTTGAACTCCAGGAAACGGCTGCCGTCGACCAGCCGGGCAATGAGTTCGTGCACGTCGTACGGGGTGCGTTCGTCGTCGGGAATGAGGCCGTGCAGGTCGCCTGGGTCGACGACGGGCTCCTCGGGTGCGATCGTATCCCATAGCAGCGGCGCTGCAGGAGCGAACGTGGAGACGATCGACCGCACGATCTGCAACGCGTGTTGGTCGTCCTCGGCCAGATGGTCGGTGACACCGGAAACCCTCGAGTGCATCTCGCCACCGCCGAGTTCCTCGGCGGATACGATCTCCCCGGTTGCGGCCTTCACCAGTGGTGGACCTCCGAGGAAGATGGTTCCCTGATTGCGCACGATGATCGCTTCGTCGCTCATCGCTGGCACGTAGGCGCCGCCAGCGGTGCATGACCCCATCACCGCGGCGATTTGCGGGATGCCCTGTGCAGACATACGCGCCTGATTGAAGAAGATGCGCCCGAAGTGCTCGCGATCGGGGAACACCTCGTGCTGTTCCGGCAGGAAGGCGCCACCCGAATCGACCAGGTAGATGCACGGCAGGTTATTCTCCATCGCGATCTCCTGCGCGCGCAGGTGCTTCTTCACCGTGATGGGGTGGTAGGTGCCGCCCTTCACGGTGGCATCGTTCGCGACGATCATGCACTCACGACCGACCACGCGGCCGATGCCGGTAATGATGCCGGCGCCCGGCACCTGGCCGTCGTACATGCCGTGCGCCGCCATCGGCGAGAGTTCCAGAAAGGGCGAACCCGGGTCGAGCAGGGAATCGACCCGGTCGCGTGGGAGGAGCTTGCCGCGCGAGACGTGCCGCCGCCGTGACGACTCCGGGCCCCCGAGCCTCGACGTGTCCAATTGCTGACGGAGGTCGGCCACCAACAGTTCGTAGGCGGCGGCGTTGCGTCGGTAGGTCTCGTCGGACCGATCGAGTCCTGTGGAGAGTTGGGGGATGACCACGGCAGCAGCAGCTTTCTGAGCGGAACGATTGACCTAGGCGACGTTAAGAAACTTAGTATAGGTTAAAGTTCGATAGGAGAACGCCGTTGTGGAGAATGCCGTTGGGGGAGACTGGACCGGGATGAGCGCTGAGCACGAAGCAGTGACGATCCGCGATTGCGGGCCGCGTGATGGCCTGCAGGGCGAGGCGTCGCTACCGGTGACCGAGCGCGCAGCGATCGCTAACGGCCTCGCCGCCGCTGGCGTCACCGATGTCGAGGCGGTCTCGTTCGTCTCGCCGCGCGCCGTGCCGGCGATGGCCGGTGCGGCAGATGTCGCGCAACTTCTTGTTCCTGGAAACGCCGTCTGGTGGGCGCTCGTGCCAAACCGTCGAGGGTGCGAGTTGGCGCTCGACACGGGGTTCGACCACCTCACGGTGACGGTGTCCGCGTCGTCGGTCTACAGCGAGAAAAACACTGGCATGAGCATTGCCGACTCGCTCGCGCAGGTTGCCCAGATCCGCGACCTGGCCCGAACGGCCGTGATCGACGCGATCATCTCGTTCTCATTCGGTTCGCCTTACGGCGACGGGGTCGATGCTGGGCGTGTCGCGCAGCTCGCGGCCGACCTCCGCGCCGCCGGCGTCGACCGACTCACGCTTGCGGATACCACCGGCTCGGCGACCCCGCGTCGTATCGCTGCCGTGCTGGAACACACGGGTGTCGCGGTGGGGCTTCACCTGCACGACACCAGAGCCACCGCGTTGACGAATGCGTATGCGGCGTACGCGCTCGGCGTTCGTCGGTTCGACACCTCGATCGGCGGACTCGGAGGGTCGCCGTTCGCTCCCGGCGCCGGCGGGAACCTGGCGACAGAGGATCTCGTCCTGCTGTTCGAGGATCTCGGCATCGACACGGGAATCGACCTCGACGCGCTGTTGCAGGTGGGCGGATTGGTGTCTGACCTGATCGGTCGGGCGGTGCCCAGTCGGGTCGCTTCCGCTGGTGGCCTGCCACCATTCGAGGTGTAGCAATACCAAGACGTGTAGCAATACCAAGACGTGTAGCAATATCAAGAGGTTCGTTGGGCGCCGCACCGGCGCCACTGTGCATTGGGAGGCAACCGTGCTCCGACACGTGGTGATGTTCAAATTGGTGGAAACCACAACGGTCGAGCAGAAGGACGTGCTGCTGGCGGGGCTGTCGCGGCTGCCGGGCCAGATCAGCCAGATCCGCTCGTTCTCGGTGGGCCTCGACGCGCAGGTCGCCGAGGGCAACTTCGAAATCGTCGTAATCGTCGACTTCGACAATGCCGACGACTACATCGCCTATGCGGGTCATCCTGCACACCGCGAGTTCGTCGCGAACTGCGTCCTGCCGGTACTGGCCACACGGGCCGCTGTGCAATACGCGTTCGATCGGTAGTGCCGCCCGAGATGGTGCACGCTGGTGGACACGCCTTGACCGATGTCACTACACTGCCGGGCGTGGTGATGATACTGACGACTAGTGGGCGGGGTTCCTGCGGGTACCTCCCCGATGAAAGGGGATGGCGACATGGCTGAGCTGTTGTTGTCAGGGGGAACGCTGATCGATGGCACCGGTGCAGGCCCGCGCGCCAACACGGCGGTGCTGGTGGCCGGTGACCGCATCGTGGCAGTGGGGGCCGAGGCAGAGACTGCAGCCGCTGCCAGTCATGCCACCGTGATCGATGTCTCCGGTCTCACGGTCATGCCCGGCCTGATCGACGCCCACGTTCATGTCACGCTCGGCGAGCCGTCGAGCAACGACGAGCTCTTCCACCGACGCGAGCCCGCCGCAGCGGCGTTCGTTGCAGCGCACAGCGCGCGCCGCATCCTGCAAGCGGGCGTCACGTCATTCCTCGATGTCGACGGTCTGTACGACATTGGCCCCGCGCTGCGCGACGCGATCGCCTGTGGCGCCGTCGAAGGCCCGACGATGAAGTCGGGCACCTACGCTCTCATGACCGCTGTCGGCGGTACGGCCGGTCGCTTCATCCCCGATCACGGCACCGCTGGCTACGCCGAGGTGGTGCGCGACAAGGACGAGATGATCCGCGTTGTACGGCGCCAGGTGAAGGACGGCTCCGACGTCATCAAGGTGCACGTCACCGGATCCATCCCCAACCGGCCTGGCGAGATCCAGGTCTGGACCCGCGAGGAGATGAAGGTCGTCTGCGACACCGCTCACGACCTCGGTGTAACGGTCGGCGCACATTGCCGCGGTGACGACGCAACCCTCGATTCGATCCTTGCCGGCGTCGACATCATCTGGCATGCGTCCTACATGGGCGAGGCAGCGCTTGAGGCGATGGTCGACCGCAAGGTGGCCGTCGGCCCGGTGTTCACGTTCCTCGCCAACCTCGACGAGTACGGAGCGAAGGCTGGCGCCACCTCATCGGTGCACGATGTGTTCCGCAACGAAATGGAGCAGACCGGGGCAATGCTGCGCCGGGCCTACGACGCCGGTGTTCCCCTGTTGTGCGGTTCCGAGAGTGGCTTCTCCATCACCCCGTATGGACACTGGCATGCCCGCGAGATGGAGGTGTTCGTGGAGCACCTCGGGCTGACGCCGCTCCAGGCCATCACCTGTTGCACATCGACCAACGCGATCGCGCTGGGCGAGCAGGGCGAAGTTGGCACCATCGAACCCGGCCGCCGGGCCGACATCCTCGTGCTCGAGGGCGATCCCAGTCTCGACGTGTCGATCCTCGGTGACAAGTCACGGTTCCGTCACCTGCTCTGCCGCGGCCGCCAGGTTGACCTCACTCCCGTTCCCGAGCGCACTCCGCTGCCATCGGAGAAGGCGGCGGCGTGGTCGGCGGTGTCGTTGACCTGGGAACTGGCCCACTCATGACCGCGTGCCCGATCGATCGGCCAACAGTGACACTGTCCACGTACGCCGAGGTGCGTGAGGCAATGCGCGCCAAGGACCTCCGTCAGGCCCTCTACGACGATGGCGCCCTGGTCATGGCCGACTGCCTGCTCGATCTCCATGGACCCGTGCACCGCGACCGGCGCCGGCTCGAGAATCGCCTGTTCCGTCGGGAGACGTTCGAGGACTACGAGGCCAATCTGCTTCCGCGCGCCATCGCTGAGGCCGTCGACCCGTTGGCTGCAGTTGGTCAGGGCGACCTCGTACAGATCGGCTATCGCGCAGTGATGCATCTCACCGCGCTCATCGCAGGCATCGATGTCGCTCCCGAGAATGCCGATCGGCTGGAGCACATCGTGAAGGTGTTTTCCAGGGGCGCCACCGCGGTGCATGCGACAGGCGACCGCACCGAACTGTTTGCCGGTGTATCCGAATCGCTCGTCGAGTTCGACGAACTGTTCTACCAGCCGAGTGCTGCCCGACGCCGAGAGGCGCTGGCCGAACTGGCCGCGGGTGTCATCACCCAGAACGAAGTACCCCGCGATGTACTCACGACCCTGCTCCAGAATGTCGACGCGCTCGACCTTCCCGACGATGTCATGCGGCGCGAAGTCTCGTTCTACCTGCAAGCCGGCGGACACTCGACAGCCAACGCGCTCACGCACACACTCAACGAATTGTGGTCGCAGGGCGATCCCGAGTTCGTGGAACAGGCCCGTCGCGATCCTGCGGTGCTGCAACGCTGTGTGCACGAGGCATTGCGTCTGCACCCGGCATCGCCGGTGGCGTGGCGCCGCTCGCTCGCCCCGGTCGAACTGCGATCGGGTGTCGAGATCGCAGAGAACATGTTGGTTGTACTCGACATCGAAGCGGCGAACCGTGAGGAGTCGGTCTGGGGCGCCGACAGCGATCAGTTCGACCCATATCGTGCGGTCCCCGACGGGGCGCACCCATGGGGCCTGAGTTTCGGGGCCGGGACGCACGCGTGCATCGGCATGGAACTCGATGGCGGCGTGCCCGCTGAGCCTGGCGACGCGGCGCAGCTCTTTGGCACCGTTGCCCTGCTCGGTTCGGCGCTGTTGCGCGCTGGCGCTGCTCCTGACCCGGCCGACGCGCCCCAGATCGACCCTGGCAGCGCGCGGCTGCACTACTCCCGTTACCCGATCGTGTTCGAGCCACGGTCGTGAGTCGGGTCGTTCCCGTCCTGGCGCGCCAACCAACGTTCGAGAATCGGCACCACCTCCGCTCGCCACGGGGCCAGATCGACGTAGTCGCGAAACGATGTGATCAACCCACGCGTCTCGTCCACCTCGATCACGGCATGGCACGCGACAGCGCACTCGATGCCATCGATCACGAAACGATCGATGCGCTCGAGATGCCCGCGATTGTCGGCGTAGGCCTCGGTGATCACGTCCCAGCACACGTTGGACGATGCCGCGAGAAAGTTCGACAGCATGGCCCGAACGCCTGTAGGTCCGAGAACCGCAGGATGCGGCATGTTGCGATACGGCGCGTCGTCGGCGAAACATGCCGCGGCCGCCTCGACATCGCGCCGCTCGACCGCGTCCAAGAACGAATGAATGACATCACGGGTCAACATGACAGCGACCCTACCGATGGGGAATCGAGCCCATCCAGTAACGACAAGGGAGCGCTATGAAACGGGCACTGGTCACGGGCGCCGCGCGTGGAATCGGCAAAGCAATTGCGGCGCGACTGGGCGCTGAAGGGTGGACCGTCGCACTGCTTGACATCTCGCAGTCCGAGGCGGAGACATCAGCAGCAGGCATCGATGGCGCGGTCGGCCTGGGGGCCGACATCTCCGACGAAGCCTCCGTGGAGGCAGCGCTCGACACGTTCGGTGGGCCACTCGATCTGGTCGTCAACAATGCCGGCATCGTGCGGTTCGGTCCGCTGCTCGACCTCGCAGTCGACGATTTCGCTGCGGTCACCCGTGTGAACCTCGTCGGCACCTTCACGATGGCACGTGCCGCGGCGCGGCGTATGCGCGACGCGAACGTACGTGGCAGCATCGTCAACATTACCTCGATGAACGGTGTGGCTCCTGGCCCGAACGGTGGCGCGTATGGAGCAACCAAGGCGGCCATCGCCTTGTTGACTCAGCAGATGGCCATCGAGTGGGGCCCGCTCGGTATCCGCGTGAACGCCATCGCTCCCGGCCTGATCCTTGCTGGGATGAGCGACCCGATCTACGCCGACCCTGAGATCCGTGAGGCGCGAGAGAGCAAGGTGCCACTCGGCCGCTTGGGTACCGCCGACGACATCGCGTCGTTGGTCGTCTTCCTCGCATCGACTGAGTCGTCGTACATCACTGGCCAGAACATCCTGGTCGACGGTGGCGTCACGATGAGCATGATCGCGAACCTGCCCCGCCCGAAGTCTGTGGACAAGGTCGGCATGACGTGAGCGACGTCGTTGCGCCACGTCGCGCCGTTGTCACCGGTGCCGCCCGCGGCATCGGTGCGGCCATCGCCGATCGACTTGCGGCAGACGGATTCGAGGTCGTCCGCCTCGACGTGCTGAACGGCGACGGCGTGCTGCAGTGCGATATCACCGATGTCGCGACGGTCCGCCGGATCGCCGATTCGGTGGGCGACGTCGACGTGCTCGTGAACAACGCGGCCATTTGGCGGTTCGCGGCGTTGGAGGACGTAGATCCCGACGATTTCTCCGCTGTGCTCGATATCAACCTGCGCGGCCCGCTCCTGACCACACAGGCCTTCGGTCGCAGCATGTTGCGACGCGGCTGCGGATCGATCATCAACATCGTCTCCATCGGGGCGCTGCACGCCAATCCAGCGGTGGGCGCCTACTCGGCCTCGAAGGCCGGTCTGGTCGCCTTGACTCGCCAGACGGCGCTGGAGTGGGGTCCACGGGGCATTCGCTGCAATGCCGTTGGACCCGGGCTGATTGCCACCGAAGGCGCTGGCATCTATCACGATGCCGAAGTCCGCAGGGCACGGGCAGATGCTGTGCCGCTGCGCCGTCTCGGGTCGCCGAGCGACATCTCCGAGGTCGTTGCGTTCTTCGCCTCCGACGCCTCGGCGTACGTCAGCGGACAGGTGCTGTTCGTCGATGGCGGACTCTCGTCGTCGTTGATGACCACCCTGCCGCGTCCACCCGGTGTCCCCGGACCACAACTCGTGCCTGCTGCGGCGCAAGGAGAACACAACGATGCGTGATCTGACCACTATGTCCGTGCTCGTCACCGGAGGCGGCTCCGGCATCGGAGAAGCTACCGCCCGTCATCTTGCCGCTGGGGGAGCGAGGGTCACCATCTGCGGCCGCCGCGAGGACAAGGTGCGCGCCGTGGCCGCCGACATCGGCGAACGCTGCGCCTGGGTGCGTGCCGACGTCACCAATGCCGACGATCGTTCGGCGATGATCGCCGGCGCGGTCGAGCACGGCGGCGGGCTGGATGCACTCGTGTCGAATGCCGGCAACATGGAGCGTTCGCCGATCGGCGAGTGGACCGCCGAGCGACTCCTCAACGTGTTCAACGACAACGTCGTGGCTGGCATGTTGCTCAGCCAAGAGGCGTTGGCGCACCTCGAGGTGCGCCGTGGATCGATTGTCTTCATCGGGTCGATCTACACCGTTCGCAGCTATCCCGGCGCGGCCCCCTATGCCGTCACCAAGGGTGCGCTCGAGACGCTCGTGCGTGTACTGGCGGCCGAGATCGGGCCGCGGGGCATTCGCGTGGGGGGCATTCGCCCCGGCGCAGTCCTGACCGAGATCAACCAGCGTGCAGGACTCGTCGATGATCAGCAGGCCGCTGCCCGGTTGGAGGCAATGGCCGATCACCATGTGCTGCGCCGCATCGGTACGGTCGATGAGATCGCAGAAGGAATCGAGTATCTCATTCGGGCGGAGTGGACCACCGGCGAGATACTTGCCGTAGATGGCGGTATGGGACTCGGGGTCATCTCATGACGCCCACCCAGCAACCGCCGGTCGAACACAGCCACGAAGGGGAACACAATGACCACAGCGGTGAATGAGATCACGATCACCTCGATGGGCGAGGCCAAGGAGGTCTACCGGCACAAGGAGATGCGCCAGGCGTTATACGACGCCGGCCAGATTGTGATGGCCGATGTCCTCGTCAATCTGCACGGCGACGAGCATCGGTCGAGGCGTCGCCTCGAGAACCGGCTGTTTCGCCGCGAGACACTGGTGCACTACGAGCGCGATCTCTTCCCGCCGGTGATCGAGCAGACACTCCAGCCGCATGTCGCTGCCGGCCGCGCCGAGATCGTTGAACTCTCGCATCAGCTGATGATGAACCTGGCCGCGCTGAATGCAGGCGTGGATCGCTCGACGGGCACCACCGAGGAGACAACCCGGCTGTACGCCCAGATGATGAAGTTCATCGAGGGGGCCACACTGGCCCATACCACCCGCGACATCGCCGAGGTCGAGGCGGAGATCGCCGAGTCGATGGCCGCGTTCGACCGAGAGTTCCTTGCCCCGTCGATCGAGCGCCGCCAGAAGCTCCTGGCGGCGGTCGTCGCGGGCGAGGCGCCCGAGTCCGATCTTCCCCTGGATGTTCTCACGGTGTTGCTCCGCAACGAGGACTCGCTCCAACTTCCCCATGATGTGATCCTGCGGGAGATCTCGTTCTTCCTCCTCGCCGGAGCCCATACGTCAGCCACCGCGTTCGTGCGCACCCTGCACAACCTGTTCCAGTGGTCGGCGCAACACCCCGCGGACATCGAGCTGATCCGCTCGGACCGCTCGTTCGTGCAGAAGGCCGTCTATGAGACCATTCGGCTCAACCCGTCCAGCCCGACCGGCATGCGCTGGGCGTTGGCCGACATCACGCTCAAGTCCGGCCGGAACATTTCCAAGGGCACCCGGGTCGTCATCGACCTCAATACCATCAACCGAGATCCCGCCGTGTTCGGCACGGACGCCGATGCGTTCGATCCCCGGCGGGTGCCTTTGGTCGAGGGAGCCGCGCCGTGGGGGTTGTCATTCGGTCAGGGGATGCACGCATGCATTGGCCAGGAACTGGCAGCCGGGTTGCTGGAACGTACCGCCGACACCGCAGAGTACGAGTACGGGCTCGTGTCCGTCGCGGTGCAGTCGATGATCGATCGCGGCGTGTGTGCCGACCCCGCGGAGTCAGCGGTGATGGACACATCGACGACGCGTCCGTACTGGGGTCGCTACCCCGTGCTGTTTATCTAAGGTAGTGACCAAAGCGAAGGCGTGTGTGATCGGCCACGATCCTGGCCAACTCGGCGGGCGAGTGCTGCGACCGGGCAAGGTCGTTGTGCACCTCGACCGAGATCGGCACCAACGGCACCGCCTGCAACAACTCATCGAGGGGCAGCGCGCCTGATCCGGGCAGGAGACGGGAATGGCGGGCCTCTTCGATCAGGCCATCAAGGCCCCCCGCCGGAGCCTGGGCCGGCGCATCGCACAGCTGCACGTATGCGAGCCGCGAGTGGTCGACGGCCGCGAGCTGTGACGGGTGCCCACCACTGCGTGCCAGATGCAGGGGATCGACGAGCACGCCGATGGACGGGTCACCGGTGGCTTCGACGATCTCGTATGCGTGCTGCAGGGTGCGGATGCCCGCGAATCGCATGAACTCGACGACCACCCGCATGCCGACCACGCTTGCCTGTTCGCTGAGTTCGGCCAGTGCCGCGCCGGTCGCGCTGTCGTCGTCGATGTCGCTCACGGCGAGGAGATATTGCGCCCCTAGGTTGCCGGCGGCCTCGATCACGCCCGCTATCGTGGACGCGTCGTGGGTGCCGATCCGTACGACCTCGGCATCGAGCAGCGTGAGGCCCGTGAGTTCGAGCGCCGATCGAAGCGAACGGATCTCTGCGCGTGTTGGGGGATCGAGGTCGAAACGAAGACCCACTGCATCGAATGTGGCCGCGGCCGCGTTGTGGATGAGCTCCAGGCGACTCGCCGCCGGTGCCGTCGCCGCCGCGAGGGAGAGCATCCTCATCGAAGCGAGCCTACAGCGATGGATCTGCGGCGAGGCCCTGCGCAATCGCGTTCCGGTACTGCTCCACGTTGCGCATCTTCACGCCTTCGTACCCACGCACCTGATCGGGGAGTGACGCAAGGGCGACCGCAGCGGGGAGGTTGTCGGCTGTCAGCGTGAACCCCGTGACGAGGGCGATGTACTGCTCCACGAGCTCACGCTCGAGGCGCCTCATGGAGGCGCGGCCGAATGGATCGAATGACGTACCGCGGGTGCGGCGCATTGCCCGCAGTGTGACGAACATCGGTCTGGCGAGCAGCGGTGGCAGGGCAATCTTGTTCTTCATCCCCAGTGCCTTCAGCACCGGTGGATGCAGTCGGTATCGCACATTGGTACCGCCCGGAACGAGCCGGTTGAGTTCCTCGTCGAAACGTGGCAGCAGGTGGAGACGGGCCACCTCGTATTCGTCCTTGTAGGCCATCAGTTTGTGGAGGTGAGTCGCCACCGCCGTGGTCAAGGCGACGGAGCCGGCGCTTGCTGCGTCTTCTGCGTGGCCGATCGTCTCGAGGATCGTGAGATACCGTTCGGCAAGTCGGGGGCCTTGGTAGGCGATCAGTTCGCTGGCGCGCGAGGCAGCCAGTTCGTTGACGGCCAGCGGGATGGCCGAACCGGCGACGAGTCGCGCTGCCTGGTCATCGGCCTCGGGGGTGGTGGTCGACGGGATCATGCCGGCACGCGTCGGGCGCACGAACGCCGCCAGCCCGGCTGGGTCGCTGAGTGCCAGCCGACCCGCTCTGAACGCTGCCAGACTCCGTTCGGTTGCGACGCCGTTCGCCTCGATGGCCTGCTCCAACGCAAGGGCCGAAACCGGCAACGCCCCCATCTGATACGCAGCGCCGAGTGCGATGAGGTTGGCAGGCATGTGCTCGCCGAACAGCGACTCGCAGAGCCCGGCGACATCGAGCGTGGCGAAGCCTGCATCCAGCGAACGTTCGCGGAGCGCGGCCACCATCAGGTCGGCCTCGCCGAACTCGGTGTGCGTGTCAGTCACCATCGACGACGTCGGAACCACACTCGTACAGGCCAACGTGCGGGTTCGTGTCGGATCGAATCGGGCAAGGTGCTTGGCTTCGACAGCGACCAGGAGGTCGAGCACGATGGCCGTATCGGCGGATCCGTCGCCGACGACGGGCGAGCGGTCTGTGTCGCCCGTCCAGAACTTGACGTGGGAGACCACCGGTCCGCCCTTCTGCGACAGACCTGTCTGGTCGACACCAGTGACCGTGAAACCATCGAACGACGCAGCGGTCGCAAGGATCTGGTTCATCGTCACCACGCCGGTTCCGCCGACGCCGGTGATGTACACGCCGAACCCGTCGTCGCCCACGTGAGGAAGCGACTCGAGCGGCTCGAGGTCGGCCGGGATCTTCGGTGTCGGGCGGGCTGTCGTCTCGGTGGTGTTCACGGTCACGAACGATGGGCAGTCGCCATCGAGGCACGAATAGTCGCTGTTGCACGACGCCTGGTGGATCTGGGTCTTGCGGCCGAATGGGGTATCGACGGGATGCACGCTGAGGCAGCTGCTCTTGACGCCGCAGTCGCCGCAGCCCTCACACACGGCCTCGTTGATGACGACACGCATCGGCCGTGCCGGGGCTTTGCCGCGCTTGCGCAAACGGCGCAGTTCGTTGGCGCAAGCCTGGTCGTAGACCAGCACCGTCACGCCGGGCGTGGCTGCGAGCACCAGCTGCGCCTCTTCGAGGCGATCCCTGCCCCACACGCTCACGCGCTTCGGAACGCGAAGCGTGCCTTTGCGGCCTGAGCCGTAGCGCCCCGGTTCGTCGGCGACGATGATGATCTTGGCGACCCGTTCGGCGAGCAACATCTCACAGAGTTCGGGCACGGCGAGCTGACCGGTTGGGTCCTGACCGCCGGTCATTGCCACGACGCCGTTGTAGAGCAGTTTGAATGTCGTGTTCACCCCGGCCGCGATCGCGAAACGCATCGCGAGACTGCCGGAGTGGAAGAAGGTGCCGTCGCCCATGTTCTGGACGAAATGCGGCTCCTTCACGAACGGCGCACGACCGATCCACTGAGCGCCCTCGCCACCCATTTGGGTGTAGGTCTGCGCCCGGCGATCCATGGTCATCACCAACGCGTGGCAGCCGACGCCGCCGCCCGAGGGCGAGTCGGTCGCATTGATGGTCGAGCGGTTGTGTGGGCAGCCGCTGCAGAACGCGGCCGCCCGGGTGGCCGTTGCGGGTTTCGCCAGCTGGATGGCGACAGGTACTGGCACGATGTCGATGCGGCGGGCGTCGGCGGGCGTCAGGATGGGCCTGTCGGATGCCGTCGGACGCATTTCAACCGGGCGCATCTCCACCGTGGTCAGATCGGCCAGGATCGAGCGCAGGACTGCGGCGATACGGTCAGCGGTGAGTTCGGAATCCGTCGGTACGAGACGTCGTCCGTCGGCACGGGTCTTGCCGTGAATGCGCGGCGCGTCCGCCCGCCCGTACAGCGAGTTGCGCAGCAACATCTCGATGAAGGAGCGCTTCTCCTCGACCACGACGATGTCGGTCAGCCCCTCCGCGAAGAGCGAGACGATCTTGCGTTCGAGTGGGAAGACCATGCCGAGCTGGAGCAGCCGGATGCCCGCGCGGGAGAGTGCCTGGTCGTCGATGCCGAGGTCGGCGAGCGCCTGGCGGAGTTCATGGAAGGTGCGGCCGGCAGCGATGATGCCGACACGATCGTGGGGGCCGCTGAGGGTGATGCGATTGAGCCCGTTCGCCGCCGCGTACGCTTCAGCTGCCGGCAGGCGCTTTTCGTACACCTCTTGTTCGAGTTCGACGGTGTCGGGGATGAAGAACCGCGGTCGTTGTTCGTACACCCATGGTTGGCCATCGAACTCGACGTGCGGATCGACGATGGTGGGGCACTGCGAACTAACATCGGTGATCGCGAAGCCATCGGCCACGGCCGTGGTGATCTTCAACCCGGCCCACAGCCCGGTGTAGCGGGAGAGGGCGTAGCCGTGATGGCCGAGCCACAGGAGTTCGCTGACCGTTCCGGGAGCGAGTGCGGGAATGCCGAGGTCGAACATCGCTGCTTCGCTGGCGCCTGGGAGGGTGGACGACTTGGATGACGGGTCGTCACCGACAGCGAGCACGACCCCGCCGTTGTGCCCGACTCCGTGCTGATTCGCGTGGCGCAGCACGTCGCCGCAGCGATCGAGGCCCGGGCTCTTGCCGTACCAGAGACCGATCACGCCGTCGCGATTGTCGAGAGTGGCCAGATGGTCCTGTTGGCTGCCCCAGATTGCGGTCGCAGCGAGTTCCTCGTTGAGGCCGGGCACGTGGTGGATCTCGACGTCGCCTTTGGGGGCGCGCTCCAATGCCTGGTCGAACCCGCCCAGTGGAGAACCCGGATAGCCGCTCACGAACGCTGCCGTGCGCAATGAGCGGGCGCGGTCGTGGCGGAGTTGGTCGATGACCATTCGCACGAGCCCCTGCACCCCGGTGAGGAGGATCTCGCCATCGAGCGTCGTGTAGCGATCATCGAGTGAGAAGTGGGCCGGATCGAGTCGACGCACCCTCAGGCGCCCATCGGTGTCGGTCATCGTCTCCCCCGCATTCGGCTCATGATCGTCGAATAATACAGTAGTCGTCAGGGTTCTAGCTACTCTTGCTCGGTCAACATGGTGCTCATGCTTTGGGTATAAGATCTCGCCCATGCAACTCGACCGGGTCGTGGACAAGCTGCGCGACAGCGGAATGTCCGGCTATGAAGCCAAGGCGTATCTCGCCCTTCTCGCCGCTGGACGCCCGCTCAATGGCTATGAAGTGGCCAAGAATTCTGGTGTGCCGCGCTCTACCGTGTACGAGACGCTCGCCAAATTGGTGTCCAGGGGCGCGTCCTTTGAGGTGCGAGTCGCGAACTCTGACTCCACCGCGTACCTTGCGCTCCCGGCAGAGTCGTTCATTGCCAAACTACGCCGCGAGTTCGATGACAACATCGAATCATTGGCCACAGCCCTGCCCAAGGTGGCTCGTTCGCCGGAGGCCAATCTCGTCCATCACATCCGTGGTCGGGCCAATGTGGTCGACCGCGCCCGCGAACTCATCCAGCGTGCCGGCGACGATCTCTTCGTCTCGATCTGGGCGGAAGAGGCCGGCGATCTGGAGAACGACCTCCGACAAGCCGTCCGCCGTGGCGTCGATGTCTCCATCGTCGCCTTCGGAGACCTCGGCTACGAGGTCGGCCAGTTCTATCGCCACGCGTTCTCCTCGCCGGAAGTGGTGCTCGACCGATTGGGTGCGCGCCTATTCGTCGTTGCCGACGATCGTCGGAGTGTGCTGGTGGGTGGCGCCTACGGCGATGACACCTGGGCGATGTGGAGCGACGACCCAGCGGTCGTGCTCGTCGCTGTCGAGTTCGTACGTCACGACATCGCGATGCAGGTTCTTGTCGATCGCCTCGGCGAGGAGACCGTCGACAACTTCTGGCACACCGATCCCACACTCGAACGCCTGCAGACCGGGCGGGGCTCGCCGGGTCTTCGGCGTCAGGCGCTCTGGTCAGCGCAGGAGGACAAATGAAGAACGAAGTCGTCGATGTACACGCACATATCCTGCTCCCCGGAGTGATGGGTTGCTGCGGGACGGCCGGACCGGAGATGGGTATCAGCCCCGAGGGTGTGCAGTACTTCAGGGCCGGCGATTATCGCCTGGAGAATGTGAAGTTCGTCGGCAGTGCGTTCTCCGATGTCGACATGCGTCTCGAGAAGATGAGCGAGATGGGCATCGACCGTCAACTCGTCTCGCCGAACCCGATCACGTACTTCTATCACGTGCCTGCAGAAGACGCGATCAGCTTCAACCGGCAGCACAACGACATCGTCGGCGAGCTCACGGCGTCACATCCCCGATTGACCGGCGCCGCATCGTTACCACTTCAGGATCCCGACGAATCGTGCGCGGAGCTGAATCGCGCGGTCACCGAACTCGGGCTCGTAGCCTCGTATGTCGGCACCGATGTCAACGGCCTCCCGCTGTCGGACCGTCGGTTCGACGAGTTGTGGTCCGAGCACGAACGCCTCGGGGTACCCGTGATGGTCCACCCTGGCCCCCGTACGTCGTACTCGCCAGCGGAGCCGTTCCTCGGCCAGCTCGAGCTCGACATCATCATGGGCTTCGCGATCGACGAGGGCCTCGCTGTCGCGCATCTGCTGTTGTTCGGCGTGCTCGATCGGCATCCAAACCTGCATGTGCATGTCGCCCATGGTGGAGGCTTCGCTCCCTATCAGAAGGGTCGTCTCGAGGCTGCACTCCAGAAGCGCCCGTGGGGCCCCGGTGCGCTCGTCCGTCCGCTGGCCGAACAGTGGAGGCAGTTCAGCTTCGACACCGCTGTGCACCGCGATGATGCGCTCGGGTTCCTGGTGTCCACCGAAGGCGCCGACCGCGTGCTGCTCGGCAGCAACTTCGCCGGATGGGATCTCGAAGAGGGTTACGCGGCGATGGTGCAGCGGCTCGGGCTCAGCGACGATGACAACGCGGCCATTCTCGGCGGCAACGCGAAACGTATCTTCGGCCTCCCTGAATTGGCATGAGGCCATTTCGTTTCGGAGTGATCGGCATCACCCCGGCGCCGACGATGCGGGCATGGATCGACCGGGCACAGCACGTTGAAACGCTCGGCTACTCGACGCTGCACTTCACGGATCACTTTGATCGTTCGCCGGTCTCGCCCCTGCCGATGATCGCCGCGCTCGCTGCGCACACCACGTCGCTGACGCTCGGCACGCTGGTGATCGACAACGACTTCCGCCACCCAGCGGTGTTGGCCAAGGAAATCGCGACACTCGACCTCATCACCGGTGGCCGGATAGAAATCGGGCTCGGCGCCGGCTGGATGACCGTCGACTACGACGTCTCGGGAATTGTGTACGAACCCGCAGGCGTGCGTATCTCGAAACTCGGCGAGACGCTGCAGATCCTCGACGACGTGCTTCGCGGCGGACCAACCGACTTCGTGGGCAGCCACTACTCCGTGGCCTCCCTGGTCAGCATCCCGCCGCCCACAACGGCACCGCGGCCGAGGCTGCTCGTCGGAGGCGGAGGCGATCGCGTGCTCCGCCTCGCTGCCCGGCACGCCGATGTCGTCAGTGTCAACTGGAATGTCGGCGCGGGACATGCCGGCGTCGCGGCCGTTCGCAGCGGCGGACTCGAGGAAACCGTC
>JAYTWP010000333.1:0-1613 GCA_043743395.1 Actinomycetota bacterium
GCGAGCGTGAGTTCGACGGCGCCGAGATTCGAACCGAGGTGGCCGCCGGTGTCGGCCACGGCGCGCACGACGAAGTCGCGGATTTCACCGGCGAGCTCATCGAGTTCGGGGTACGACAACGTGCGGAGATCGGCAGGTTCGTGGATCGACTCAAGAGCCATGACGTCACAAACGCTACCCCCTGGCAGGAGGCGCCGTGAATTTTTTGGGTGATCGGCCGTGGTGTGCAGACGGCCACGGTGTCGACGCGCCGACACGTGCCGAGTCGGTGGGTAGCCTGTTTGGACTGATATGCAGCCCGACACCATGCAGCCTGAGACGGCACTCGAGATCGATGACGCGTCATCAGTGCTCGGCGACCCCCCCAAGCCCGATGTGCGCGCGGACCTGCCATCGGAGCCGTCGATGGTGCGTCGTCTCCTCGCCATTGCAGGTGTCCTCGTGCTCTACGCGATTTACCGCGAGTTGCGCGTCGGGGCGGGGCGAGATGTGTTCCAGAGGGGTCTCCCGGTCCGACCATTTCGTCATGCGCTCACCGTGCTCAAGGTCGAGCGGTGGTTGTGGCTCGACTTCGAACGCGGGTGGCAGCGACTCGCCCTCAATCACGGTCTGCTGATCAGGCTCTCCAACGCCTATTACGCATGGGCTCATCAAGCAATGACCCTCGGCCTTGCGATTGTGCTCTTGCTTCGCGCACCATGGGCCAAGGCTCGGCATTGGGTTGGTGCTGTGCTGCTTCAGTTGCCGCTCGACCTTGCGATCTTCGCGATGTATCCGCTCATGCCGCCGCGCCTGCTCGATGCGGGAGCGCCCTGGGGTGGTCGTGTACTCGAACTGCATCGCCGCATGCATCCGAGCAGTTTCGTAGACACACTCGTCAAGGTCTCCGGTCCATGGTCACCGCAAAAGTACGGTCTCGACTCGTTCACCAATCAGTTTGCGGCGATGCCGAGCCTGCATTGCGGATTCTCGCTGTGGGTGGGCATCGTGTGGTGGCAGTGGGCTCGCGGTACGTCATGGCGTTTCGTCGGGCCGTTACACGCGATCGTCATGTTCTGGTGCGTCGTGGTGACGGGCAATCATTTCGTACTCGATGCCCTCATGGGTTGGGGCGTGGCCATTGCTGGGCTCGTTGCCATGGGCCACTTCAAGCGAGCCGCACCTCAGGCCGATGACTTGGAGCAGGGTGTCAGCAATCTCATGCCGTCGATGACATCAACCTGGCAGTAGCCGTCGTTCACGAACGCAGCGATCGGACTTGTCGCGAGCGGATATCGATTACCACCCCGAACTCGTTCGATCGCCGCGTCGACGATGAGCGTCGGGCGATTGGCCTTCAGGTCGGCGAGGAGATGCTCTGCCGCCGACGGCATGGAGAGCACGTACGCCGGAACCCCTGGCCGCTTAGGAGTGATACCAGTGATGAAGCCGACGTGCGGGTATCGGGTTGCCGGGTCCCGCCCGCTCAGCCAGTAGATCTCCGGCGCTTGGCCCCAGACGAAAATTCTGTCGTGCGCGGAAGTGAGCGAATGCACCGCTGCGGCGACGGCATCGACGTTGGGCAAGTCGTGATAACGATCGGCAATGAGCACCGTGAACATGCTGAAGGACGC
>JAYTWP010000334.1:0-2769 GCA_043743395.1 Actinomycetota bacterium
CCAAGTTCGTCACGAAGGTGCGACTCGATCTCGAACTTCGTCAGGCCAGGGTTCCGATTAGGATGCATCAGGCATTGAACGGTGGTGACCAACGTGCCTTCGCCGTCCACCGTGAGCGACCCGCCTTCGAACACCATCTGGACTCGTCGACTTGGGTGGGCTGCGTGGGCGGCCCACCTACCAGCAACAAGATCGTCCTGATCGAACGGCGTGAATTTCTGACCCCAACCATTGAAGGTCCAATCCGTGGCGACACGCCCGCCAGCACCGTCGGTGACGTAAATGGGTCCACTGTCGCGGAACCACGAATCGTCAATTGGCAGCTCCACGATCTCGACTCGACCACCGCAGAGTTCAGCGGCCCGCGCCGATGCCGGCCCGGGGTTCGCGATCATCGACACGGGTTCGTATTCGGCGATCGCGCGCGCCACCTGGGCATGCGCCGTTTCCGCTTCGCTCATGAGGTTGCCATACACCGACACACGCGTTGGCCAACAGATCACAGTGCGTTCGTGCGGCGTGAATTCGCCAGGCATTCGCATCGTCATTGCTGTTGATTGCTTCCGTCCAGCGTGAGCAACGCACCGTAAAGGTCAGGACGCCGGTCACGGAACAGGCCCCACGAATGACGCAGTTCACGGATCGCGCTGAGATCGAACGAGGCGGTGATCACCGCTTCACCCGAACGTCCCGCCTCGGCCACTTTGGCACCAGTTGCATCTGCAATAAAGGAGCTGCCATAGAAGGTAATCTCACGAATTGCGTCGCGGCCAACCTCGCGTCCGACCCGGTTGGCGGCCACGAGCGGCATCAGGTTGGCTCCCGCATGGCCCTGCATGACGCGCTGCCAATGACCGCTGGAGTCCCAGGTGGGGTCAGGAGGCTCACTGCCGATCGCGGTGGGGTAGAACAAGATCTCTGCACCCTGCAGGGCCATTGCTCGGGCGCTCTCGGGAAACCACTGATCCCAGCAGATGCCAACACCGATGCGTGCGTACTTGGTGTGCCACACACGAAAACCTGTGTCACCGGGATTGAAATAAAACTTCTCGGTGTAGCCCACACCGTCAGGAATGTGACTCTTGCGGTACATGCCGAGCTTCTGGCCGTCGGCATCGATCATCACAACCGTATTGAAGGTGGCGTTGTTCGCCTGCTCGTACACGCTGATCGGCAACACCACGTTGAGCTCCGCCGCAAGGCGTTGGAAGTGCGTCACTGTCGGATGCCCCTCAAGGGGAAGTGCCCGCGCAAAGTGTTCTGGCAACATATCGATGCAGAAGTACGGACCCTCGAACAGCTCGGGAATGAGGACGATCTGCGCACCTCCAGCGGCGGCTTGTCGCACAAGGCGCTCGGCGGTGGCGACGTTGGAGGCAACCTCTTCGGACATGGCCATCTGAATGGCCGCAACACTGACGTTCATCGCGTCAATCTAGTGGCGCCCAATTCTTGCGCCGCCACCATTCGCTCGCGGGCTTCCGCAAACATCGCGGCCACGTGCGGGTCGGGTTCGTGATTGGCTTCAATCGGCACCAGATTCGGGAGGTCGCCGAGGTCGATCAGACCGAGTTGGCAAAACGCGAGCAGTGCCGCACCGCGAGCATTCGTGGCGCGCGGCTCGTGCACGCGATGCACGACGCGGCCGCACACGTCGGCCATGATCTGTGACCACAACGGCGAAGCCGCCGCACCGCCGCCAAAGGTGAACTCCCGAAAGCGGGAACCGACGAAGTGTTCCACCGCCGGCAAGAGCGTGGCCATGTTGAGCGCAACGCCTTCGAGCACCGCCCGCGCCAGGTGCGCCCGCGTGGTGCCCAGAGAGAGCCCGATGAAGCCTGCCCTGGCATCGCTCGAGGGAGCCGGCGCCATCGCGCCCACCAGCCACGGCAGGAACATTGTCCCCTCACACCCGGCGGGCGCACCAGCAGCTGCGCTGATGAGTTCTTGTGCGGACGACTCAATCAACATCGCGACATGATCGAGGGCCTTGCCGCCGGCGCCGTTCTCGGCGAGCACCACGTATTGCGCGTCGACCGGGCTCGGCGCCGTCATCAACGCCCGCATGTGATCGGCTCGCGACGTAGGAACATGCGACACGGCGACGGAGGTCGTGCCAATCACCACGCCGCAGCGCTCATTGTTGATGGCAGCAGTTCCGACCGCTGAGGTCGTGGAGTCGATGGTTCCGCTGAGCACCACTGTGCTCGCAGACAATCCGAGTTCGTCGGCCACAGCGCGACGAAGCGTTCCGATGACCGACCCCATTGCGACGAGCGACGGTAGCTTGCCCGGCTCGATACCTGCGCGTGCAATCAGATCCCGGTCGTAATGAACCGCGCCGTGGACGCGGTTGTCGACGAGCAGCAACGGGAAGGCCGTGTTCTGATTTGCCGTCACCGTGCCTGTCAGCCGGGCAGTGATGGCATCGACCGGCTCGACAAAAGCAGCTGCTCGGTGATAGGCATCGGGGTATTCGTGGTGCAGCAGCACGATGTGAGCAAGGTCGTCGGAACCGAACGGTGCGAGGCCGTGGCGCTCGAGCCACACCGTCACGTTCTCTCGATGGCGTAGATGACGCGTGCGCTCGGCAGCGCGAGCATCCATCCACATGATCACAGGCCCGACGGGGACGCCATTGGCGTCGATCGGTACCACCGACATGTACTGACTCGTGCAAACAACGGTGGTGATTTCCGACGGTGTGGCACCACTGTTGGCCACCGCTTCGCGCGTCGCACCGATGACGTGCTGCCACCATTCGTGCGC
>JAYTWP010000335.1:0-2710 GCA_043743395.1 Actinomycetota bacterium
CAACGAGACATTAATCGCGCTTCACTTCAGCGAGCCAAGCGAGCACTTACCCGGCGGATCAGCCGAGCTGCACCGCTGTTGGCCGCTCGGCGGCGAAGACGTGCCGGCAGCGACGCAGCGATCGATGCCCGAGTCGCTGCGTGCTCTGACCATCGCGAGGCGGCGGTCGTACCTGTCGTCGCCAGCGCCACAACGTCGGGGTCGGCGGCCCGCAGCCTCGCGATGAACTCGCCCCCGCTCGTCTGGCTGCACGACTCCAGGGTGAAGGGCAGGAATCCGAGCCGTTGTAGAGACGCCATCGTCCTTGCGAACGAGGCCGGCGTGAAAACCCAGCAATGCACGTCGTCGTAGTCTGCGCTGGATGCCACGTGCCGAGCGCGTTCGTAGGCCTCAGCCTCGGTGTGGATGGCCACGAGTTCGTCGAACGGCGGCTCCTCTCCCCACGAGATCTGGCCTCGCCACGCCACTGCGCTGGCGTGGTGGTCGAACACCTGGCGAGGCGACGGCACGGCGGCACGCTCGATGTGCGCGGCCACGAGATCCGCAGTGGTGGACGGCGACCGCAACGCGTCGAAGCACCGTCGGTGATCCGGGATGGTTAACGCCAGCACACCCTCGTCGGTCAACACGCTGCGAATGTCCTGCAACGAGGTGATCAGGTCGGGCATGTGCTCGATCACGTGCGAGGCGACCACGTAATCGAACGGTGCCGCTTCCCCGGCTGCCGAGCGAATCGTGCCGTCTCCGATCACGTGATCAACGGTCACGATGGTGTCGAGGTCGAACCCCACGTGAGTGGAGTAACGGGCCCGCAGCGCCTCGGTGTCGACGTGGTCGATGTAGCTGATCTGACCCATGTCGCGCCGAACGAGCGGGTTCGCCAGCGGCCCGATCTCGAGCCCCCTTGCGGTGGCCAGATCGATGGAACCGAGCATCTGGCGCAGGTGGTCACTCACGTCTTTGACCCTAATGTCTCACGGCCGACCTACATTCCACGAAAGACGCTGAAGTCTCAACGATGCGAGGGCGCACTCCGATTTCCCATAACGCCCAGAGCGTCGAATGTGACGTCCGGTCGAGCACTATGAAGGCGGGAGAAGATCTTGTTCGGTGATCCGATCTCCTTGTCAGAGAAGGACTCATCGTTCAACAACTTCCGGCAGACAGAACACCGTCAGTCGCGCAAAAGTGGAGCTGAGGGGAATCGAACCCCTGACCTCTTCCATGCCATAGTGCGATTACGCAGGGTATTGGAGATATCATGGAGCGTGATATCGAGGGATTGATATGGCCTGATATCCAACCGCAGACTTTCGTCGCACAGTTGAAGCCAGCGTCATTGTCGAGCCTCGCAACTCGACTTCAACGCCGATTGCCACAGCGCTACAACGAACTTCACTTCACGCAATCACGGAGTTCGGCCGGACAAGCGGAGTCAATACGGATCTATTCGAGTCCGTGTTGCGAACTCTGAACGCTTCGGCAGCCGCTGGCCACGGGCCGAATCTTGCGGCGGTGCTGGTCGGCGAACTTCGGACTGCGATGATCGAGTGGATTTCAGAGGTCGAGATGGAGGCGCAGCGCGTTGTCCAGGTCATCCATGAGGTGGATCGGGACGCTGCCGATCAAGGTCCCCATGCGTTCGACGGCCACCGATCGGACTTGTTCGGCCTGCGCCTTGGAGTCGACGTCGAGGCCGGTCTCCTCGGCGGGAAGCAGAGTCTGGAACGGATAGACGTGTTGGATATTGGACGTGACCGGAACCACCGTTACCACGCCACGTCCAAGCCTCTGCGCTGTCGTATTCGCTCCGTCGTTGCTGACGATCACCCCAGGACGCGTGTGTGCAGCTTCGCTCCCGATGACAGGGTCGAGGTTGACGAGGCGGATCTCACTGCGACGCATCAGGCATCCGCAGTCGTCGTGTCCCACGCTGCGTTGTCAGGGTCATCGGACCATTCGGAAAACGCAGCTGCGTAGGAGTCGGTGAGTTCCGAAGCGCGGAGCAGGCGGATCGCCCGCTGTACCGCTGCGGAGCGAGATGCGACGCGGTGGGTTCTGGCGTAGTTGTCGAGAAACTCCACATCGTCATCGGGAACGCTCACGCTGACTTTCATACCTGAAAGACTACCCGAGTCGCATCGCTGTTGCTACCTTCCCGCTCTGCGCCGGGCCATCAGGAGGGGTGCGGTGTTCGCGACGGCGGGTGATTGGATTGCGTCGGCACGTTCTCGTGCCGCCGGAGCTGTGGATACGGCGGTTGAAGTGTCCGGATCACGGTTCTCAACCGGACTCCAGCCATCGTGCTCGACACCCAGTCAAGGCAGCGCCAGAGCGGCCGCTGCGAAAGGGGTATTCTCCCGCCCATGAATCTGAATGTCTTGATGGACCGCATGCTGCGCCTCGCCGAAGAGGGCAACTGGGAGCAATGGGCACTGAGTTTCGCACCCGGCGCCACGATCCACCAGAACTTCTCACCCGGTGAACACTCCGTCGACGATCTGATCGCTGGCTTTCGCGCGATGGACCTTGCCGTGAGCTACTCGAACATTCGACGCGTCATCCGCGCTGGACTCGTCGTCGAGTACCACGATGCAACACTCTCACTCGGCGGCAAGCAAGCTGTCGCCGACGTTGCATTGATCGTCGAGTTCAACGACGAGGGCAAGGCAACGAGTATCAACGAGTATCTCGACTCCGCCGCCCTCGC
>JAYTWP010000336.1:0-2250 GCA_043743395.1 Actinomycetota bacterium
CTCTCTAACCGGGCATCTCGCTCCCGCTCAGCGTTGGGTGACAAAGCGGAGTAAAGGTACACGCGGAGACCCTCCGGGGGCTTCGCACCCCGCTCAACGGCGATGGTGACGAACCGGGCGAGGGCTTCGGTTGCTGACGCTCTCGTTCGTGGTTGCCACTCCTGCCACTGCTCTTCAAGCCAGCGCCGCGACCTTTCTTGCGACTGGCGGCGGTGACAGGTGCAAGGCGCGGCGAGCTCTGTGCGTTGCAATGGAAACACGTCGACTTCCATCGCCAGACGCTCCACATCGCTGGCCAGGTCGCGCACACCGCCGGCGGCCCCGTGCAACGACCGACGAAAACCCACGCTGAACGTCGTCTCACGCTCGACCCGGTCACCCTCGCAGAACTCGGCGAGCTGGCTCGCGTTGGGCCGGCAGATTGAGCTGGATCGTTACCTCTTCAGCCATGACCGCGACGGACTGACACCGTGGCGGCCGGACTACGTGACGCTCGCATTCGCTCGCCTGGCCGATCAACTGGCCATCGCGAAGATCCGGTTGCACGATTATGCCGACATCGGCATAATCACGATCTGCGCCACTTCGCTGCGACCACCATGCTGCTCAACGGCATCGACGTCCGCACCGCTGCTGGACGACTCGGCCACGCTCGTGCGTCTACGACGCTGGACATCTACGCGCACTACACCCAACCCGCTGACCAGCGCGCGTCCGACACCCTTGCCGGAAGCCTCGACATCCGCAGCTGAGCCGATTGCCGGCGTCGTCGTACCTGGCGTCCCGGCCAACTGGTCGGAGCACCCGCCTCGGATCTGGAACGAAACAGGTCTCTGATCTGGAAAGAAGTAGTCCTCGGATCTGGAAAGTAATGGTCCTCGGATCTGGAAAGTAGGTGGCCTATGCTGGCGGAATGCTCACCCCACCGATCGACCGCCGGATTCTGTCGATCGTCGAGGACAGGTTGACTGAAGCGCCGGTCGTGGTGCTGCAGGGCGCACGTTCTGTTGGCAAGTCGACCGTGCTCGCCGAACTCGCCCGGCGTCATGACGTCGAGATCACCGACCTCGACGATGTCGTCGTGCGCGCTCGGGTGCAGGCGTCGCCGTCCGACGCGGTACGGGGCCCGTCACCTGTCTGCATCGACGAACATCAGCATGTGCCCGAGTTGCTGCAGGCGATCAAGGCGGAACTGAACCAGCGACACGACAACGGCCGGTGGCTGCTGACCGGCTCTGCATCGTTCTGGGCGATGCCACGCGGTACCCAGGCGCTCACTGGACGTATCCAGCTGCTCGAAGTCATGCCGTTCTCCCAAGGTGAACTCGACGGTGTCCACGAGGACTTCCTCGACCTGGCGCTCGCCGAGCCGGCGGCTCTCCTGGTTTCGAGGCGTCCCGTGACTGAGCGTGAGGAGTACGAGCGACGTGCGTGTCGCGGTGGGATGCCGCTCGCGGTGCGCGCGGCCGATCGTCAACGTGCCAACTTCTACCGCTCCTACCTCGGTGCGTCGCTGGCCCGCGACGTCCTCGATCTGTCGCGGGTACGCCAGATCAACGTGCTGCCGCGACTGATGGAGCAACTCACGGCACAGACCGGGCAAGTACTCAACGTCGTCAAGGCGGCCACCGCCGCCGGGATCGAACCGCGATCTGCTGACAACTACACCCGCCTCCTCGAAGCATTGTTCCTCATCCGCCGTCTCCCGGCATGGGGACGCACACTGCGATCCAGAACTGCGCACTCGCCCAAACTGCACATCGTCGACTCCGGACTCGCCGCATACCTGCTCGGCATCACGCCCGAGAAGCTCGCCCGACGCAACCCGGCAGCTCTCGCCGAGTTCGGTCACCTGTTCGAGACGTTCGTCGTCGGCGAACTCCTCAAGCAGGCTTCGTGGCGCGACGACGTACGAGAGCTCGCCCATTGGCGAACCCACGACGGCGACGAAGTCGACCTCGTCGCCGAGACGGTCGACGGCGACGTTGTCGGGTTCGAGATCAAAGCAGGCCGCGAAGTCGACACAAAGGCGCTGCGTGGTCTCATTAAGTTGCGTGACACGCTCGGTGAACAGTTCCGCGCCGGCTACCTCCTTAACACCGGCAGTGAGGCCTACAAGATCGACGACCGGATCCACGTCTGTCCCATCGACCGGCTGTGGCAGACCAACGGCACCTGATCAACTCGGTCACGAGGGGTCACCGGCCGAACGAAATGCAACGAGATGTAACGGATCGGTCGTGACATTTC
>JAYTWP010000337.1:0-7387 GCA_043743395.1 Actinomycetota bacterium
GCGGTCGGCTTGGAAATGATCTCGAGTAGGCGATTCGGCCGGAGTTGAGTCGACCAGTTCACCGCGGCGGCAACGGCCGCGCAGATCAGCGAGAGCGCAAACATGAGCTCAAGCTTCTCACGCCCAACACGCGCCTCGCGGGACCGCCACGATCAGAACAACACGATGCCGAACGACACAGCACAACTGAGCTCACGCCAGAGCTTTCGTTATGGACGCAGCGGCCGCGCCAACCAGGAGCATGAGCACCAGCACTCGAAATCGTTCGGGTGAGAACCGGTGGCGCAACGGAAAGCCGACAAGCAATCCCAACCCCATCGCGGGGAGCGCGATGGCACTGACGATGAGTTCACTCACACCCACTTTGCCGCCACCAACGAACATCGCCATGCCAACAACACCACTGATTGCAAATACCACCGAGAGCGTCGCGCGAAACGGTTCGGGTTCCAGCTTTCGAGCTTGCAGACCAAAGACCAGCGGTGGACCGTTGGTGGAGATCGACGTGTTGAGAACGCCACTGAGGAAGCCCGTGCCGACATCAAGCGATGGACCGACGTGGGCGAGGTCGAGTCCTCGGGCCAACGCTGCGACGGCGAGTAACACTGCCCCACCGAGGACGAGTCGCAACGCGCGATCGCTGATGAGGTTGTAGACCACGAAGCCGAGTGGCATACCAACGACCGCACCGGCGCAGAGGCGGCGCACCAATGCCAGATTCGCACTGCGCCGATAGCGGTACGTCTGGACCAAGTTCGTGATGAGCCCCAAGATCGAGGACACAATCACGGTGGGGTGCAGAGCGATTGCCATGCTGATCAGCGGAACCGACAGCAGACCAAACCCGAAGCCCGCGACAGCGCTGACGATCGCAGAGAAGAACACCGCAACGAAGACGACGACAAATTGAGCAGTGCTATACGACAGTGCAATCAACGAACCGCCCAGCGAAAGCGATGTGTGTGAATGTGGAAATACGGGAAGGCCTGCACCTCGCGCACGCCGGGAATGGTGCGCACCTGATGGTTCAGTACGTCGAACAGTTCGTCGTTCGATTCGCACAGCACTTCCGCGAGCACGTCGTAGCCGCCGGCACTCAACACTGCATAGATCACCGACGGCAGTGCACCGACGGCGTCGGCCACTGCCTGCGCATCGCTTTCGACGGTGATGCAGAACATCGCCATCGCGTTGTACCCCAACGCGAGTGGGTCCGTGACGGCGACGATCTGCAACACGCCCGAGTCCGTCAGACGCTGCACCCGTTGACGCGTCGCGGCCGGTGAGAGACCGACCAGCGGACCCAAGTCCGCGTAGCTCATGCGCCCGTCGCGCTGCAGTTCACCGATGATGCGCTTGTCGATCGCGTCCAGAGTCACGGCTGACTACCCTACGAGGGCGGCGACCGCATCACGAAACACCATCGCGTGCTGATCGACATCGACCCCGGTGTGATGCGGCGACAGCAGGGCCATGTTGTGAAACGGTGTCAACAGAACGCCGCGGTTGATGGCCCACAAATGCATGAACGCGTCGAGATCGGGATCGGCCGCTGCCGCAGCCTGCGCACCGTTGATCGGCGGTGGGCAGAACCAGTATTCGGCACGGCAACCCAGTTGCTGTACGTGCCACGGCATGCCGTAGTCAGCGATAACTTTGGCAACGCCTTCTGTCCACGCGGTTGCAAGAGGAATAGCGCGCTCGAAGTCGGCGTCGCGTAAACAGGTGGACAGCGTGGCACGCACTGCTGCCAATGCGAGCGCGTTACCGCTGAGCGTTCCGCCGACCCCGGAGGTATCGATGGCATCGGAGTGCAGCGAACGATGAAGCCGTTCGGCGATCTCGGCAGTCATGCCATAGGCAGCCGCAGGCATTCCCCCACCGATTGTCTTTCCAACCACGATGAAGTCGGCGTCGATGCCCCATTCCCGCGCCGCGCCACCGGGACCGACGCAGATCGTGTGCGTTTCATCGATGACGAGCAACACGCCGTATTGGCGAGTGAGCGCGCGCACTGCCTCAAGGTAGCCGGGTTGCGGCAAGACGATGCCGATGTTGGTCAGCGCCGGCTCCATGAGCACGCACGCAACGTCGCCGTTGGCAAGTGCCCGCTCGAGCGCTTCAGTGTCGTTGAACTGGACCACACGCGTCGTGAGGGCCGGGTCGATCTGCGGCCCCAGCGAACCCGGACGGGCAATGACGTCGCCGGCAGCGTCGAGCACCGCGAACGCTTCATCGACGGTGCCGTGATAACACCAATCCATGACCACGACCTTTGAGCGACCCGTGAGATGCCGTGCGAACCGGAGCACGAAGCGGTTGGCATCGGTGGCTGTCATCGCGATCTGCCACGACGGCAGTCCGAAGCGTCGCGCAAGTTCGGCGCCCACCCACGCCGCGTCCTCGTTGGGCAACATGGTCGTGCTCCCGCGCAGGGCCTGCGCGTACAATGCCTCGGCCACTGCCGCCAATCCGTGTCCGACCATCGCTCCGGTGTCGCCGAGGCAGAAGTCGACGTACTCGATGCCATCGACGTCGGTAAAGCGTGCCCCGTGCGCCTCAGCAAAGAACAGTGGGAAGGCGCCGGGCCATCGTGTCATCCACGGCATCGGCACACCACCCAACAGATGCTCACCCGCATCGACAAACCGTTTGGCCGACATTGGGTGCTGATCGGCAAACACTTGGAGCTCGTCGACAATGAGCTGTTGCAGACGAGTTCGGTTGACCATAGGCACCACACCATAGTTGTCAGATCACCTTCTGACAATGCTTTCGATTGTATTCCATCATTCATTCGATGGAATCAATTGCTCCGACCTGCGACCGCCATCGTCGATGTAAGGGCCCCTCAAACGGAGCCCTCCGATGTGGGTCAACCACGGTGCGTGCAAAGCAGACACTGCGCTTCGCTGCGCACCTTCGCGCCGGGAAGTAGCGTCTCGACCATGCCTGCTGAGCCGGTGAACCTCAACGTTGCCGGAAAGACGCTGTCGATCACCAATCCCGACAAGGTGTTCTTCCCTACTCGCGGCGACACGAAGCTGGACCTGATCAACTTCTACCTCGAGATCGAAGAGCCACTCATGCGCGCCATGTTCGATCGACCGGTGCTGCTGCAACGGTTCCCGAACGGCACCAAAGGCACCTCGTTCTTCCAGAAGCGCATCCCCGATTCAGCGCCAGAGTGGTTACAGACCACCCTCGTGAGCACCCCGAATGGAACGACGTCGAACGCTCTGGTCATCGCCGACATCGCGCACCTGATCTGGGCGGTCAACTTGGGCTGCCTCGGATTTCATTCGTGGCCCGTGCGTGCCAGCCACCCCGAAATCACCGACGATTTGCGGATTGACCTCGATCCCGGGCCAGGCACCACGTTCAAGATGGCGCAAGAGACGGCGCACGAAACCCACCGCCTCTTCAACGATCTCGACATCACCAGCTACATCAAGACCACCGGTAACCGCGGACTGCACGTCTACGTTCGCCTCCTGCCGAAGTGGAACTCGTTCGAGGTGCGCACAGCAGCCGTGGCTGTTGCACGCGAACTCGAACGTCGACGACCCGACCTGATCACCGCGGCGTGGTGGAAGGAAGAGCGCGGTGCGCGCATCTTCATCGACTTCAACCAGAACGCACCGCACAAGACTGTGTTTGCGCCGTGGTCCGTGCGCGCCCGCGATCATGCGCCGGTCTCCTGCCCGTTTCCGTGGGATGAACTCGACACAATCCATCCGGACGCGCTGACGATTGCCTCAGTGCCCGGCCGCCTTGCTGCGAATGGTGATGCATGGGCAGACATGGACGACCGCCCGAACTCGCTTGAGCCGCTGCTGCAACTCGCCGCCCGTGACGAATCGGCAGGCCTGGTGGATGCACCGTGGCCACCGCAGTATCCGAAGATGGCCGGTGAACCACCGCGTGTCGCGCCCAGCCGAGCCAAGAAGACGGCCGCTCAGCACGACGACTGACCCCAGGTTCTACGGCGCTGATGCCCGCTGTCCATCTGCATTGACGACGAATATCCGGATCGGACCGCGCATGGTGCCGCCTGCTCACCAAACCACGAGCCGCTGGATCTGCTCAATCGGAGCCCTTGACCCGACGGTCAGCGCCGACAACGATGGAGGGGCGTTGTCACCTCGAATATCGCAAATCCGAGACCAGTTCACCTGGGAAGCCAAATGACTGACGAACAATCAGCGATATCGCAAACGCTGCGTTCGTGACGCCCGTATGTCTCGGACCACGCCTTGAGCGTCATTGACCCGGCCGATTCAATCGGTGTTGATCACCGACACCGCACTCGACGGGGTATACGTCAACCAAGTCGCGACCGACCCCGACAACACCCCATCAAGACCCGGCTCAGACACCGAAACAACCGTCAACCAAACCTGCAGCAGACCGATACTACTACCCTCGTCACAGTTGGTGAGCTGTCTACCGCGACTGATGGACTCTCACCCTCAACTAGAGATCTCACCCGTGTGCTCGGCGCCCACGTGCGAGAATTGAGTGCTCCGTTGCTCGAGGCCTTGTATTCCTCGCTCGATCAGCGCTCATGCGCCGCCTCGATGACCTCACCGTACTGTTCGCCGACTCAGACCCCGCGGAGTCATTGACTGTGCCCGGCGAACACGGTGATCACCGGTAATCACGAGCGCGCCGAATTCAGCGAAAACGGAAATGAGCCATTAGCGTTGCGGAGTGCGAAAGCGAGCCCAGTGAAGACCGCCCTGATACTTTGCGTGATCGCTGCGGTCGGTTACGGGTTCGGCGCTGTCATGCAGGCACTCGGTGCACGCCGTGCGGACGCGCTCGGGCAAAAGGGCATCGCGGCAATCGTGAAGCAGCCGATCTTCTTACTGGGCCTCATCGCAGATCTCGCGAGTTGGACGGTGTCGCGTTTCGCGCTGCACACACTGCCGTTGTTCGCGGTGCAGACCATCCTGGCCGGAAGTCTGGCGGTTACTGTGCTCTTGGCCCGTTTGATTCTCGGCTCCGAACTGCGTGGACCAGATCGACTCGCGATTGCGTCGACTATGGTGGGATTGTTCATCGTCGGAGTCTCTGCGGGTGACCAGCCGACCAAAGAGATCACGCACGTGCTCAAGGTTGGCATCCTCATCGGCATTCCCGCGTTGATCGCACTCGGGGCTATTGCGCTGAAGCTGAACAAGCCGATGGTTCTCGCCGTGCTCTCGGGTGCCGCCTTCACGGGTAGCGCCATGGCTGCGCGCGCAGTGCACTTCGACGACGAATCGATCAGTGGACTGTTGTCCGAACCTCTGTTGTGGGCCGTAGTCATCTACGCCGTGCTGGCGCTTGCCCTGCACGCAACAGCCCTGATGCGCGGCGCTGTCGGTGCGGTCACCGCGGCGATGTGGGCGACGGAGGTGTTGGTGGCGTCAATCATCGGTGCAGTCGCTCTCGGAGACCATATGCGTCCGGGCTGGACGATTCCGGCGATCCTCGGGATCGCGATCACGCTGGCCGCAACCCTGGTCTTGGCCCGCTCCCCCGCACAGGAACTGGAGCACCGCACGGCAACAGCGCATCCGTCAGCGCGCACCGCCGACTAGTAGTGCTCTGGCCGCTTGCTAGAGCGCTGGTTCAGCGGTGAGAACTGGCGCCTGGACAACAGTGTCCGTTACGTAACGCGGGCGGAACCGGATGAGGAAGACGAGACCACCGGTGAAGATCGTGAGGCAGGCAACGACAAGCGGCGTGTTCGACGAGATGCTGCCGGCGATATAGCCCACGAGAATCGACGCCGGCACGGAGGCGAGGCTCTGCACACTGCTGTAGATCCCCATCGCTTCACCCTGGCGACCCGGCTCGGCGGACCGGCTGACGAGGCTGGTGAGGTTGGCCATCGTGAGTCCGTTGAACATGGTGAACAATGGGATCGTCCAATACAGCGGCGCTTTTGTTGAGACCATGAAGAACACCGCAAGCACTGCCGCGTTGCCAAAAAGCGAGAACCTGAGCACTTTGTAGTCGGCCAGTCGCTTTGCCACGAGACCAACGAACACACCCTGCGAGATCGCGATGAAGATTCCGACGAGCGCGAAGTAATCGCCTGTCTGACCCGGCGTGAAATTGAACTTGTTGTGCAAATACACACCGAAGAATGTGGTGAAGAACGTGAAGCCGGCGTTGAACAAGAACGCCGTCGAGAGGGGTATCCGCAAACGGTCTGCAGAGAATCCGCGCACAACGTTGGAGACGGACTGACCGAACTGGATCCGACCTGAGTGGATCTTTGCCTTCAATGTCTCTGGCAGCAGCGTGATGATCAGGAGGCAGTTGCATGCGGCCAGGATCGCCGCGAACCAGAACGGCGTCGCCGCTCCGAACCAGCCCGGCGTATGAAACAGACCGTAGAAGCTTGTGTTCGGTTGGCTGAGCCGACCGCCAAGGTAGGGACCGATGACGAACCCCATACCGAACGCTGCACCAAGCAGGCCGAAGTTCTTGGCCCGGTTCTCGTTCGTACTGATGTCACCGATGGCGGCTTGAGCAACGGCCAGGTTGCCGCCCGTGATGCCGTCGAGCGCGCGAGCGGCGAACAGCAGCGGCAGGTTCTTGGTGATGATGCCAATCGCGAACAGCACGTAACCGACCGATGTCCCCGCGATCGACATCGCCAGCACCGGACGCCGACCCAACCGATCTGATAGCTGACCCAACACCGGGGCGGCGAGAAAGATGCAGAGCGGGTAGATCGCCTGCAGCCAGCCCAGCATGATCAGGCCCTGACCGTACGACCAATCCGGCGGGGTGACCCTGAATGGTGAACCGATCGCGATCAGTTGTGGAAAGACCGGGATGAGGATGCCGAAGCCGAGCAAGTCGATGAAGACGGTTGTGAACACCGCCAACAAAGGGCTGCGACGAGTGGTGAGCTTGGCATTCAAGGAATTCCCCTGACACGACTGGCCCCAGAGGGAAGGGGCTGTATGTGGATGACCCGTGGGAGTCAGACGACTGCCCCAATCTAGAGGGCTTTGACTCCAAGTCATCGTGTACGTCAAACTTGTGACATGACTGTTGACAACATCACTGATTCCGAGACGGCGCGCGTCGAGACGGCGCTCACCGCGTTGCTCAGCAGCCACGACCCACGCACGCTCGACTCCACCGAGTTCCGCGGATATCAGTACGACGCAGGGCTCGCGTGGGTGCACTTCCCCGCCGGCTTCGGTGGCCTCGGTGTTCGGCCCGACCTGCAAAAGATCGTCGAGCAGCGGATCCGCGCGGCCGGCGCGAAAGGCGCCGATCCGGCATCGTTCTTCCTGGCGCTCGCGGGTCCGACGATCGTGACCCACGGCACCGACGAACAGCGCAACCGCTTTCTGCGTCCGATGTTCACCGGCGA
>JAYTWP010000338.1:0-7650 GCA_043743395.1 Actinomycetota bacterium
ATCGACCCAGATGCAACCTCCGCCCGTCGATGCAGACGACCTGACCAGGAAATACAACAAGCGGTTTGCCGCTCAGATCGCCGACTGGTGGTCAGACGCGTTCGATGTAGGGCGCGAGCAGTTGGGCGACGCGTAGGTCCTGCGGGATTTGTTCGATACCGATCATTCGGTCGAGTTGTTCGTGAAAGTGCCAGATCCGCCGTTCCTGATAACTGATCGGCATGCCCCGCATCGCTGGTGATTCCAGCGAGCGCTGCATCGGTGCGAGGTTTGCGAAGTCCTCGGCCATGATGTGGTCGAAACCATCGAGTAGTCGCCTCAATCCCGCGGGTAGGTGCGCCGAAGAATCGTCGGGTCGTGGTCGAAATCGATTGGCGCGTAGTAGGTCCAGTCGATGCGAGTGGTGCGCCGGTCGATCGGCCAGAAGGTGAAGAATGGAAAGCCGTTCGCGGCGGTTGGGGTAATGACGTTGGGGAAGATCGAGTATGCCGAACTCGTACAGCGCACCATGTCGCTGACGGCGCTGAGGTCGGTGAAGCCGGGCGCGACGACGTGTTTCCAGTCGTCCCAGCTCTTCATGCCGTGCAAGGCGCATGCTGCTTTCGAGAACGGCGTAATCATGCGCGATGCGCCGTTCGACAAGAGGCCCATCGTGGCGCCACGATTGTCGAGTTGCGACTCGTCGTTGCGACTGTGGATGTGTCGAAAGTGATACACCTCGAAAAACGCTTCGGCAGTGATCTTCCAATTGCACGCGACGACCTCGCTGCGCTTGGAGACGGTTCGCAACGATGCGCCCTGAAGATCGGCGAGTTGCCCGGGAATCGGTGCCGACCATTCGAGTAAGGGCATTGCGTCGGGGTCCTGATTGACGAATACCCAGTTGTCCCATTTTTCGCATCACACTGAGGGGAGGCAACGCCTGGCCATATCGAGATCCACAAAGTCGCGCTCGTCGGGCACGCTGATGAGGGCACCCGACGAGGTGTCGGATGTCCATGAATGATATTGGCAACGCAGCGTTCGCACCGTTCCGGTTTCGTCGCGCGCAACAGGGGCGCCCCTGTGCTGGCATGTGTTGTAGAACGCACGGATCACAGCGTCTTTACCGCGCACGACGATGATCGGCACGCGGAGGTCATCGAAAAGGTAGTAGTCGCCGGGGTCGGCGATGTCCTCGGCGCGCCTGCTGAGCACCCAGGACCGTGGCCACAGGTACTGCTGTTCGAGTGCCCAATACTCGTCACTGATATGACGCCCGACCGGAACGTCGTGAAACGCTGGGAAGCCAGCTGGTGGCCCTGTGCGTGCGAACTCGTAACGCATCTCTTCGCGCAACCGTTCGGTCAGGGCGTTGTCCATACACCGACACACTCGCGCGATTGCCGCCTATCGATGAACGGGCCATTGTGTGCTGGGGCGGGCGAGTCCGCGTACCTGTTCAGCAGTGAGTGCCACCCTTTGATAGAGAAGTTTGGGGATTTGTGTCGAAGGGTCCGTTCGGTCATTCGGCACATTTGTGACGTGTTAAAATTGCGTCGTTCGCGACGCCAACGGGGGTGTGCCGACGAAAGGCCATGTGATGAGGAACGGTTTTGGTCGTACTCGTTGGGCCGCGATTGGTGCGGCCACTGCAGTGTCCTTGGGCGGTGGTGTTGCATGGATTGCGAATGCGGCAGGTACGGGCACAGTGTCGTCGTTCGTGCCGATCGTGCCGTGTCGCTTGGCCGATACTCGTTCCGAAGCGCCCGTTGGCCCGCGTGTCACGCCGATCGCTGCGGGGGAATCGGTGACATTCCAGGTGACGGGCATCCATGGACGCTGCCTGATTCCGATCGCGGCGACAGGTATCGCATCGAATGTGACAGCTGTCGATCCGACGACCTCGGGGTTTCTCGCAGTCTTTCCAGCAGACGCACCCGTGCCAACCGTGTCGAATCTGAACTGGACCGCAGCGAGCCCACCTACACCCAACCAGGTGACTGTCGCACTCTCCACAACCGGGGCAATCAAGGCGTTCAACAGCGGTGGCACGATCGACGTGATCATCGACATCGTTGGTTTCTACCTGCCGGCCACCGCCGGGCCTGCCGGGCCCGCTGGGGCGCCCGGCACAAACGGTACAAACGGTACGAACGGTGCAGCTGGTCCTTTGGGTCCCTTGTCGTCGAGGTGTGCAGCCACGCTGCGTTGGGACCTGCAGGTGTGCAAGATCGCAAACTTTCCAATCCCCGCGGGCGCCGTCGGGGTCACCGGGATCGTGTTCGACGGTACCAACCTATGGACCGCCAACGCCCTCAGTTCGAATGTGTCCCGGATCAACCCGGTCACCGTCGCGGGTACCAACTTTGTGCTACCCGCTGGCGCCACCAACCCACAAGGAATTTTGTTCGACGGAGCCAACATTTGGACAGTCAATTTCAACACAGCGAACGTGACCCGGATCAACCCGGCCACGGGGGCCGGCACCAACTTCGCGCTCCCCCCGGGCGCGTTCCAGCCCGTCGCGATCGCGTTCGACGGAACCAACATCTGGACTTCCAACCGCGGCAGTTCGAATGTGACCCGAATCAACCCGGCGACCGGGGCAGGCACCAATTTTGTGCTATCCGCTGGCGCCACCAACCCACAAGGAATTTTGTTCGACGGAGCCAACATTTGGACTGCCAACAACACCGGTGCGAATGTGACCCGGATCGACCCGACCACCGGAGTAGGTACCAACTTTGCGCTCCCCCCGGGCGCGTCGCAGCCCTTCGGGATCGGGTTCGACGGAACCAATATCTGGACGACGAACAATGGCACGGCGAATGTGACCCGAATCGACCCGGGCACCGGCGTAGGCACCAACTTTGCGCTTCCTGCTGGCGCCATCGCACCCGTTGGGATCGGGTTCGACGGAACGAACATCTGGACTACCAACCACGGCACCACGGCGAATGTGACCCGAATCGACCCGGGCACCGGGGCAGGCACCAACGTTGGGCTCCCGGCCGGCGCCACCAACCCCGGCGAGTTCGCGTTCGACGGAACGAACATCTGGACCACAAGCGGCTTCGGCAACGTGACCCGACTCGTACCATAAGGGTCAAGAATTCGGACCATATCTGTGCGTGCTAGACCAAATCCCGTGATCAATGCCGCTGCCGATCCAAGGTCACCAGTTTCGGTCGACGACTTTTACGCCATCCAACGCCTCGTGCATCAGTACTCGGATGCTGTCGTGTACCGCGATGTCGAGCAATGGGGTGAGTGCTGGGCGCACGATGCTGTGTGGGACCTCGGGCGCGGGCGAGGCATCGTCGGGAGGCCAGCCATCGTCGGATTGTGGCTCAAGGCAATGGACAGTATGGAGGCGGTCGTGCAGCTCACTCACAACGGAGATGTATGGCGAACGAACGGCGATGCCGACCGAGCGTGTGGCCGCTGGTACGTCAGCGAACGGTTTCGCCGAAGCGGCGGCGAGGCTGGGGTGTTGCTCGCAAACTACGACGACACCTATGTCTGCACGGCTGATGGATGGCGGTTTGCCAGCCGCTCGCTGCGACCGCACTATCGCGGCCCTCCTGACCTGTCCGCGGACTTCCTCAACACCGCCGACCGGTTACGCACGGCACCTCAGAGCCAGGAGACCGCAACGTGACCGACAGCGCGACAACTACCGACGCGAGTACAAACGATGTGCTGCTGATCGATGAACCGCGTCCGAAGGTGCGCCGCTTCACGCTCAATCGTCCCGCCAAACGTAACGCGCTGAACGACGCCCTCCGCTCGGCGTTGTTCGACGCGCTGCGTGCCGGCGACCGTGATCGCAACGTGTCGGTGATGATCATTCGTGGTGCCGGGCCGTGCTTCTGCGCTGGCTACGACCTGGGTTCCGCAAACAGCGATGTCGAACGTGCCATCGCCAAGGTCGATGGTTGGTGGTCACGCCACGTCGTCAACAATTGGTTTGAGATGTGGGACATGGCGACCCCGATCATCGGTCAGGTGCATGGGTACTGTCTCGCCGGTGGCACTGAGTTGGCGACAGCATGCGACCTCGTCTACGTCGCCGAGGACGCAGCCATTGGCTACCCACCAGTTCGGTTGATGTCGCCGCCGGACATGCAGTGGCAGACATGGCTGATGGGGCTTCGACGCGGCATGGAGGCACTGCTCACTGGTGACTCGATGTCGGGTACCGAAGCGGTTGCGGCGGGCTTTGCCAACCGCGCGTATGCAGCCGCGCATCTCGACGACGAGGTCCTCGCGATGGCTGAACGAGTCGCCAAGATCCCCAGCGACTTGCTGGCGCTCAACAAGCGCTCTGCACACAGGGCGATGGAGGCAATGGGCATTCGCACCGGCATCCGCGCGACCGCCGAGATCCAGGCAATGGGTTTTCATCAACCGTCATCACGCGAGTACATGGCCTCGTTCGCACAGAAAGGTGTGACAACTGCTCTCAGCGACCGCGACCGGGCATTCAACGACTACCGAGAATCGTGATCTCTGTAACGAGTCAGTGAATGGCGTCCACCTTCAGTGCCACACGCACCGGAATCGCACTCTGCACGACCATGCCGGTGACCGCGTCGAAGGCGCGGTCGGTGGACACGAGGCGATTGGTGGGCGAGCCGATGTCGAGAACCTTCTCGTCGGTGAGTGACGATCCGCCCCACGAATGCGCCATGGAGATCACGCCTTGGCGAACGTCCGGGGCGGACTCGACCACGGCCACCAGCGATGCACGGGGCGACGTGATGTCGATGAGATCGCCGTCGCTGAGTCCGAGCGTGATGACGTCGCCCGGGTTCATGTATGCGGCGTTGGTCGTGCCGCGCTTGGCAAGCGTGGGAAGCTCGGACCCGTACGAGTTGAGCACCTGTTTGAGCCGTCGGCTTACCAATCTGAACGGGTAGTCGCTCGCCGTAACCCCGAATACCGCCGAAGCGTCACCCTCGGCCATGACCTCACCCAACTCAGCCATCAGGTCGTCGGGAGCCAAAGTGAATCGCGCCGTGCAATCCGGCGCTGCGGGTTGCACCACGATCGCTTTGTCGGGGTGCACCTGCATCCGCTGCGCGCGAATCTCGTCGATCGGCATCCGCGAGTTGGCAAAGACCAGATCGATCATCTCGTCGTCGGTCGGGCGCTCATCCATCGGAACCGGCCCACCTGGCAACGGCAGCGTCGAACCGAGACGGCGTGCGAACTCCCAATACACCTCCCACTCGTTGAGCACGTCGCCGTCGCGTTCGAGCACGGCCTCGGTGTAGTTCGTGTACGGGGCGCTGAACCAGCGATCCATCAGATGAGGCACATCTGCACGCTCTAACGACAGCGTCGGTGCGATCACATAGTGAGCGAACTCGGCCGTTGCGGATATGCGATGGTCGATCACCACGAGCAGTTCGAGATCGGCCATCGCCTGCAGTGTGAGTTCTTGATCGGGCCACGCAACAACGGGGTTGCCGCCGTTCACGATGAGTGCGCGGATGCGACCCTCGCCGGGCTCGAGGATTTCCTCGGCCAAGGTGGTCGTGGGCATCTCGCCCCGGTAGCCGCGCAAGTCGCGGATGCGTGCGGGCGCACCTGTGGCAGGTGGACGAGCTGCGATGACTTGCGCGCGCTGGCGCATTTCTGGGTACAGGAAGTTGCCGCTATCAAGGCGGTCACCCTCGCGATTGACTCGCCCGCACACGGTGTTGAGCACGATCGAGAGATGTTCCGTGAGGCTCGACCGTGGAGCCATGTTGGGTCCCGTGCCCGTACCGGCTGTGCCTCGCGATGCGGTCGAGAACATGCGCGCCGTAGCAACGACGTCGTCGGCCGAGACGCCGCAGCGCTGCGCCACATGGTCCACGCTGAACGGAGCAACGGCATCGCTCAATGCTTCGAGGTCGCCAACCCAGTTCTCGCAGAACTCGTGATCGTGCAGACCTTCGGTGAGGACGATGTTGATGAGACCGGCGAGCAATGTGGAATCCTCGCCGGGGCGTACGGCGAGGTGAATGTCGGCCTGCGCGGCCAGCTCGGTGTAGCGGGGATCGACGACGATCAGGCGCATGCCGCGCTGTTTCGCCTCCCGCAACGCGACGAAAGGGTTTGTGCCCTGGAGCCCGCCAACGGGGCCATAGCTCGACACCATCGGGTTGTACCCAATGGCCAACAACACCTCCGCGTTGCTGAAGTCGTGGTAGCCGGCCTCCCATATGCCTGTGCGAAACGGTGCTGTCGCTTTCGCCGGTTGATCGATGGTGACCGAGGTGTAGAACGACGACGAACCGATTCCCTGGTGGAAGGCCCGTGCCGCGGGCACGCCCAAAGAATTCTGGAATCCGCCTGTGCCCGTGTAGCTGGCAACCGCGCGGGGTCCGTAGGTGTCGATAATCCGTCGCAACTCGATTGCTATTTCATCGAGCGCGGTGTCGCTGCTGGTCTCTTCAAACGTGCCATCGGCGCGGCGCCGAACAGGCGCATGAAGGCGACCACGGTCGCTCATCTGGTCGGGAAGTTGACGTCCCTTGATGCACGTGTAGCCGCCAAAGAGCGGATCGTCCGGGACGCCGCGTATCGCGATCGCGCGATTGTTGACAACATCGACCTCGATGGGGCAGGCCGCATGGCACACCCGACAAAACGTGGTGCGTGAGTCGACGCCGGTTGCTACATCGCCGTGCGTGATCTCTGATTCGGTGGCGGTCATGCCTTGCCCCCCATGATTCGGCAAGTCCAAGATGGACGAGCCCAACCTACTGTGTAATGCGGGCAGCTATTGTTGCCTCGTGAACGCATTGATGAAAGGCCGTACGGCGGTTGTGACCGGAGCGAGTCGAGGTATCGGCCGCGGCACGGCGGTGGCGCTCGGTGAACTCGGGGCGACCGTCTACGTCACGGGCCGCACCACCGGTAGCGGAGAGTTGACGATCGACACCACGGCAAAGATGGTTGATGACGCAGGAGGGCATGGCATCGCTGTTCGAGTCGACCATGGTGTGGATGCCGACATCGCCGCGTTGTTCGAGCAGGCGCGCGAAGAGTCGGGTTCGCTGAATCTGCTCGTGAACAACGTCTACAAGATTCCCGACCCGCCTGCATGGGCCGGCGGATTCTGGGACCATCCCGCGTCCATCTGGGACGACCAAGTCGGCATCGGTCTTCGTGCGCACTATGTCGCGTCATGGCACGCTGCGCCGTTGTTGTTCGACGCTGGTCCCGGTGGAGCGATCATCAATGTCTCCTCGCCAGGCGGGCAGAGCTATCACTTCAGCTCGTCGTACGGAGCGGGTAAGGCTGGACTCGATCGTCTCAGTGCAGATATGGCGATCGAGCTACGTCCAAAGGGCATCGCGTGTTGTTCTGTTTATCCAGGAACTGTCGCGACTGAGTTCATCTCCGAGTGGGCCGGCAAGCGCGGAAGTGATCTCAGCGACATGCAGACCACGCTCGGCGTCGGCCGCTGTATCGCAGCACTCGTCGTTGCCCCCGACCTCATGGAACGCTCCGGCTCGATCCAATGGATCGAGGACATCTCCGAGGAGTTCGGCATTGTCGACGAGTTCGGCCGCCATCTTCAAAAGTACGGTCGCCGATCCGCTCTTTGAGTCAGGGTTGAGGTGGTTGCGGGGGACGCACGACCTCGAGGTTGCCCTCGCTCCACACTGG
>JAYTWP010000339.1:0-1628 GCA_043743395.1 Actinomycetota bacterium
CCGGCGTCGTACCGGTGCAGTGGGACGTGGACAACTTCCCATACCTCGCCAACGTCATTTGGCCCACCATGGCTGGTCCGCTCCTGACGGTGCAATCCCGCGACCAGACCAAATTGTTGGTCCTTGCTGCAGACACGCAGAGCGGCGAAACGCGCGTCGTGTTCGAAGATCAGAATGATCAATGGGTCGATCTCGTGCCGGGCGTACCAGCATTGCTCGACAACGGTCAGATGGTGATGACTGCAGACCGTGCCGGGGCTCGACGCCTGCTCGTGGATGGCGAGGAGGTGTCGCCACCCGATCTGCAAGTTCGGTCAGTAGCCGGGGTGACGGGAGCCGTGGTCACCTTTGTCGCCAACCCGCTCGACGACCCGACGGTGCAACACGTCTGGCGCTGGTCCCAAGACAATGGATGCGAGTGTTTGACCTCGGTCCCAGGCGTGCATCAGGCGATCGTCGGCGGTGACTCCTCAGTGATTCGTTCGGTTACCTTGGGCGCGCATGGAGCTGAACTCAAAGTCGGAACCCAAACGATTACGTCGTACGCCGATACGCCATTGGTGGACCCGAATGTCACCATTTACCGCGTCGGTGAGGACGATCTCGCCGTGGCCGTTCTCCTTCCACATGGTGAAATCACGCGACCCCTGCCAGTTCTGCTCGATCCCTACGGCGGCCCCCATGTACAACGCGTGATCAGTGCACGCAACGCATATCTCACGTCACAGTGGTTCGCCGACCAAGGTTTTGCGGTCATCGTCACCGACGGCCGCGGCACTCCGGGGCGCGGCACTGATTGGGAGCACGCTGTTTACCACGATCTTGCTGGACCCGTTCTCGACGATCAGGTCCGCGCGCTGGACGCGATCACAACAACACTCGCCGCGGACGGCATCGAGCTCGATCGAGAACGAGTAGGTATTCGGGGGTGGAGTTTTGGCGGCTACCTCGCTGCCCTCGCCGTGCTACAACGCCCCGACGTTTTTCACGCTGGTGTTGCCGGCGCACCGGTGAGCGAGTGGCGGCTGTACGACACGCACTACACCGAGCGCTACCTTGGCGATCCCTTCACCGATCCCGAGCCCTACGACCGCACGTCCCTACTCGAGTACGCCGCGCAGCTCACCCGGCCGCTCCTGCTCATTCATGGACTCGCCGACGACAACGTCGTGGCGGCACACACGCTTCGCTTGTCGACTGCGCTGCTCGCGGCGGGCAGGCCACACGAGGTATTGCCATTGTCGGACGTCACGCACATGACGCCGCAGGAGGTCGTTGCCGAAAACCTGCTCCTACACCAGTTGCAGTTTCTGCGGCGAGCATTGCGAATGGACACCTGACCAAGCGACTACGTTTGTAGTAGTGAACATGCGCTTGGAACACCTCTACGCAAACGTTGCCGTGCACGCCACCCAAGATCGCGAGCACGAGGCCGCCGTCGAGCTCTTGCTGTTGGTGATGATCGTCGATCACCACATCACAGAGGAAGAACTCGACGAAATCAGGCGGATCAGTGACGAGTCGGGGTGGGAGTCGGAGACATTTTCGTTCGACCAGTATCTCGGTCAGGCCATGGCCAAGGTTCGTCACGCTGTCGTCACTGACACCATCGACGAATTCCTCGACTC
>JAYTWP010000340.1:0-3964 GCA_043743395.1 Actinomycetota bacterium
CTCGAAAAGATCGCAAAGGCAGGCGACGAAATCACGATGCCCGCAGGCGCCCTGATCGTCGATCAAGGTCAGACCGGCCGAGAGGCATTCATCGTGCTCGAAGGCACCGTGAGCGTGAAGCGCAACGGCAAGAAGGTGGCCTCGCTCGGCGGCGGCACCGTCGTTGGTGAGCTGTCACTGCTTGACCACGGCCCACGCACCGCAACGGTTGTCTGCGAAACAGACTGCACGCTCATGCTCATCACCCAGCGCCACTTCTTGGCCGTCGTCGACGACGTGCCGGCGTTGGCACACAAACTGCTCGCATCGCTGGCCAGCCGCATTCGCGATCTTGACCGCCAGTATTACGGCTGAGTTGTATGACGGCTGAGCTGTACTACGGCTGAGCTGTACTACGGCTGAGCGCTCTCGGCTGAGCTCACGGGTACCAATCGTTCGAACGAGACAAGCATCAGCACAAGCGCGACCGCGCCTAAGACGATGACTGCCCGCCACAGCACTATCTGACGATCGAGACGCTTCGTTGTCTCTGCAATCGTCTTGTGTGCGTCCTGCAACGCTGCGGGTACCCGGGCCAGAGCGTCGATCGCTGTCGTCAATGTCGGCTCAACTGCGGTGAGGTTGGCCTTTGTCTCGTCCATTCCACCCTGTACCTCAAGTAATGACGCCTCAGTGTTTTGGAGGCTGCTGGTGAGGTCGCTGAGGTCGATGGGAATGGACCCCCCGAGCGACGCCACGGTACCGAGCAACTCACGCACGTTCTTCGATACCGCGATGGTGTGATCCATTGCCTCGGCCACCGAACCCATCCCGCTCGCCACCGTTGATACCGATTGCTGTAACTGAACAGCGAGATCGTTCGTCGTCGCGGCAAGCTCGGCTGCCTGCTCCAAGATCACCTCGGTGGCCCGTAAACCTTCGGCCGGCGCGCCGCCCAGATCACCGGCAGCTATCCAAGCGATCGGGCTCGCCACAAGGACCAGGACCATCGATGTACGGGTAAGCCACTTCGTCCTGAGCGATTGCACGACGCCATTGTGCCTCAATCGCGCCGTCAACATGGGCGAGTCGTGCGTCGCCAACTATGGTTGGGCCGTCATGAGCACGCACGCGTCCTCCCCAGCGCCGGATTCAACACCGAAGCGCTTCAAGCCACATCAACTCGTCCTCGCCATGGGCATCTTCATGGCCGTGTTCACAGTGGTGTCGGGCATCATCCCGCTAATCACCAAGTGGCATAGCAAGAAGGAAGTCACACGCGAACCGTTCGGTGGTATTCCCGGTCCGTTGCAGATCGCGTTCTACACCGTCGTGCCAGCGCTGCTGGTATGGGGTGCGTTCGCGTTTGCCGATCGTGTCAAGAACTGGGAGCGCGGCGGTCCGGACCGTCGGCGCACCACGCCAAAGAACGCGAAGAGGCGGCTCGCCGACTTCCGCGCCGGCGTCTACATGCGCACGCTGTTACGTGACTCCGCCGCCGGCCTCATGCACAGCATGATCTACTTCGGTTTCCTCGGCCTGCTCGCTGTCACCACCGTGCTCGAGGTCGATCACCAGCTCCCACCGAGCCTGAAGTTCCTCCACGGCCACGTCTACATGGCCTATTCATTCTTCGGTGACTTCGCCGGACTCGTGTTCGTGGGTGGCATCTTGTGGGCGATCGGGCGCCGCTACATCCAGCGCCCGTACCGCATCCGTATCAAGACCAAACCCGAGCATGCGCTGATCCTCGGCGTGTTCCTCACCATCGGCATCACTGGTTTCTTAGCCGAGGCATTTCGTATCGCCGAGATACAACAACCGAGCTACGAGAAGTGGAGCTTCATCGGCTACCCAATGAGCAAGTTGTTCGACACCATGTCGGTCAACAACCTCGATCGCTGGCACCAGATCGCCTGGGGTGGTCATGTGCTCAGCTTCATTGCGTTCCTCGCGATCTTGCCGATCACAATGTTGCGTCACATGTTCACTTCGCCGCTGAACATGTACCTCAAGGACCGTGAGCGTCCCAAGGGCGCGATGAAGGCAATGCCCAATCTCACCGAGACGTCGCTCGAGACCTTCGGAGCGTCGGTGGTCGAGGACTTCACCTGGAAGCAGTTGCTCGACACCGATGCGTGCACGATGTGCGGGCGCTGCACGAGTGTGTGCCCCGCGCACGCGACCGGCAAGCCACTCGACCCGCGCGAGATCGTGCTCAAGACAGGCGAGGTCATGGCGGCCACCGCCGCGCACGCCCATGCGGGACACGTTTCGCCGCCCATCGGCACCGTTTCCGAGATCACCATCACCTCCAACTCGCTTTTCGAACGGATCACCGCTGAAGAGCTGTGGGCGTGCACCACATGCCGAGCGTGCGATGAGATTTGTCCCGTCAACATCGAGATCCTCGACAAGATTCTCGATATGCGCCGCTACCTCTCACTCATGGAGAGCAATTTCCCCGCCGAGCTCGGCAACGCCTATCGCGCGATGGAAAACCAAGGCAACCCGTGGGGCATGAACCAGGGCGAGCGTGGCGATTGGGCCAAGGATCTCGACGTCACCATCGTCGATCCGGGCGAGCCACTGCAAAGCGAATACCTCTACTGGGTTGGCTGCGCCGGTTCGTTCGACGACAAGAACAAAAAGGTCACGCAGGCAATGGCCAAGCTGTTGCGCCGCTCCGGCATCAGCGTTGCGATTCTCGGTCCGTCAGAAATGTGCACCGGCGACTCCGCGCGCCGCAGCGGTAACGAATACTTGTTCCAGATGCTGGCGATGCCCAACATCGAAATGCTTAACGGCATGGGCGTGAAGAAGATCATCACCCAGTGCCCACATTGTTTCAACACCCTGAAGAACGAGTACCCGCAACTGGGTGGCAACTACGAACTCGTACATCACACGCAGTTGCTCGAGTCGCTCATCGAGAGCGGCAAGCTCGATGTCAGCCAGGCCACGCTCGAAGAGCGCATCACCTATCACGACAGTTGCTACCTCGGTCGTCACAACGACGTCTACCTCGCGCCGCGCAAGGTCGTTGCGTCCATCCGGGGCATCGAGGTTGTCGAGATGCCACGCAACGGCACCAAAGGCATGTGCTGCGGCGCCGGTGGTGCACGGATGTGGATGGAAGAAACCATCGGCACCAAGGTCAACGACGAGCGCGCGATGGAAGCCATCTCCACCGGTGCGACTCGTGTCGCGACGGCATGTCCGTTCTGTTACGTGATGCTCGACGATGGCGTGAAGGCAGCCGGCAAGGACGAGTCCGAAGTCAAGGTTGCCGACATCGCGATCCACCTCATCGAGGCAATCGAGAACGGCGAGCGTCAACTGCTCGCGATGCAGAACGAAGCCCCGCTCAAGCCCGTCGCGGGCGAATAGTCAGCACAACGACTACAAGAAGTTCTCGAAGTAGCGGCTGGGTGTAGGGCCGCGCTGGCCCTGGTACTTGCTGCCCCGCGCACCCTTGCCGTAGGGATTGTCGGCGGCCGTGGTCATCTGCACGAAGCTGACCTGGCCGATCTTCATGCCCGGGTAGATGGTGATCGGCAGGCTCGCGACATTGCTGAGTTCGAGCGTGATGTGACCATCGAAGCCGGCATCAATGAACCCAGCCGTCGAGTGGATCAGCAAGCCGAGCCGGCCAAGCGATGACTTGCCTTCAATACGCGCCACGAGATCGTCTGGCACAGCGATGCGCTCGAGCGTTGACCCAAGCACGAACTCGCCGGGGTGGAGCATGAACACGCCATCCTCGGGCACATTGATCATCTCGGTGAGGTCCTCGAGATCCTGCTTCACATCGATGATGCCGGCGGTGTGATTGCGAAAGACACGAAACAGGTTGCTCACCTTCACGTCGATAGAGGACGGTTGAATGCACCGCTCGTCAAGGGGTTCGATCACGATGCGGCCCGCCGCTATCTGTTCACGCAAGGTTCGGTCTGACAAGATCACAGCGCCACCCTAGTGAACG
>JAYTWP010000341.1:0-3812 GCA_043743395.1 Actinomycetota bacterium
GACCCGCGCCATCTCCTGGATCTGATAGCGAATCGTCTCGCGCGACTCGAACGACACGCTGACGAATGCTCCAACAGCGACTCTGCGACGCCGACGCAGTTCGAGCACTCGTTCACGAAACACCACGCGTTCGCGTTCGTAGGCACGTACGTCTGAGATGTCGGTGAGGGTCAGCTTGTGGGTACTGAGCCCGCCGTTCATCGCTGTGTCTCTTCAGCCGCAATGCCATAGGCGCGAGCCACCACTTGAATCGGGTGTTGTGGCACCGTGCCCGTTTGTTCGGTGATTGCAGTGTTGGCAAGGTGGCAGTCACCCGCCACCACTTCGCCGTTAGCTCGAGTGATCTCATCGCCGAGTTTCTTTGCGATTGGGACGGAGATGGCCGCATTCTCGGCGCGCAGACCCCACATCCCGTCGATGCCACTGCACTGTTGGACCAGCTTGATCTTCGCTCCGGTGAGCTTCATCAGATCACGACTCTTGAGGCCGATGTTCTGCGCACGAAGGTGGCACGGCGTGTGATAGGTGATCGTCTCGGGAACATGACCGACGAAGTCGGTGTCGAGCGAGGTGCCGTCGCTGCGGTGCACCTTCATCAGGTACTCGGCGACGTCATAGGTGTTATCGGCAACGGCACGTGCGCTGTCTCCACCGACGTAGTCGACGTAATCCTTCTTGAGGATGTATCCACACGTGGGCTGCGGAACCACGATGTCGTTCCCTTTGCGGACCTCGGCGGCAAGTGCCTTGATGTTCTTGTTCGCCAACTTCGTGAACTGCTCGATGTCTCCGCTATGAAGCCACGGGGCGCCACAACAACCGACATCTGCCAAGTTGACCTCGATGCCGTTGCGTTCATACACCTTGACAACGTCGTGGCCGATGCCCGGTTCCTGGTATTCCACGAGACATGTCGGAAAGAGCGCAACCCGGCCTTGCCGCTTGCCGATGCGCACTTTCGGACGACTCTTGAACCAGGTCGAGAAGCGCTGCTTGGCGAACGGTGGAAGCAAACGAACGCTGGAAACTCCGGCGGTCTTTTCGATGACCTTACGGATCAGACTGCCCGGCTTCGCGCCAATGGCCTTGTTCATCAGCGGGGCTGTCGCACTGCCGACCTTGCCCAGGAGATCGGTGCGACCCATCATCTGCGTGGTGAGCTTGTCGCGGGTGGCCGTGTGTCCGTTTTGGTGCAACATTGCGTCAGCGCGCAACATGAGCCGCGGAAAATCCAAGGCCCACTCATGCTGCCCTGGCACATACGGGCAGCTGACGTAACACAACTTGCATTGGAAACATTCGTCTACGACTTGGTCCTGCTGCGCCGGAGTGAGCCGGCCCGCGTCTTGATCTTCATGACGATCGATCATCTCGAACAGGGTCGGGAACGAAGTGCAGAACTTGAAGCAGAGGCGACAACCGTGACACAGGTCGTAGACCCGCGTCAGTTCGTCACGGACGTCGGCCTCGTCGAGGTACTTGGGATGAAATGGGTCGTACGTCGTTGTCATGACCATGCCTCGAGTTGCGGGGGGTGGAGAAGCGATCGAGAGATCGCTGAGGCTCAGGAAAGGCCGTCGAGACCCTGCTGGAATCGGCCAGCGTGGCTCTTCTCGGCACGAGCGAGGGTCTCGAACCAGTCGGCAATCTCGCCAAAGCCTTCGTCGCGTGCGGTCTTGGCGAATCCGGGGTACATCTGCGTGTACTCATAGGTCTCGCCGGCGATGCTCGCCTTGAAGTTGTCGCTGGTCTCACCGATGGGCTCACCCGTCGCCGGGTCTCCTACTTGGGCCAGGTACTCAAGGTGCCCATGCGCATGACCGGTCTCGCCCTCGGCGACAGAGCGGAACAGCATGGCCGCGTCCGGGTAACCCTCGACGTCGGCCTTCTGTGCGAACCAGAGGTAGCGGCGGTTGGCCTGGCTCTCGCCGGCAAACGCCTCCTTGAGATTGTCGTGTGTCTTGGTGCCTTGCAGGCTCATCACTGTGTCCTTGTGGATGTATCGGGATTGGTTGAATCAGAGGAGCGGGAGGGCAGGTCTGCCAGGGTTGGTGGCGCGGGCATGTGGTTCCCGGCGGAGATGCAATTCGAGCAGAGTCCGCGGAACACAATGTCGGTACTCGCAACCGAGAAACCCTGCAGGCCAGACTCAACGTCGATGTCCTCATGCAAGTGCTCGGCAGCGTCGATATACACATCGGCAATCGTCGAACAGGCCGTGCACACTCGGTGGTGATGTTCGCCGACGTTCGGATCGAAACGCGTGGCACCACCTCCGAACGAGAACGACTGCAGTTCGCCCATGTTCGCGAGATCGGTGATCGTTTGGTACACCGTGCGCAGCGAGATCCCGGGCATCTGCGCGCTCGCCGCTGCGAACAACGCATCGGCAGACGGATGACTGGTGTTGTTGTAGAGCAAGCGGAACAGGAGTTGTCGCTGCGGCGTGACCTTGAGACCCATCGAGCGAAACTCGGTGGTGAGTTCGGCGGGACTGCGCACGATTCGACCTTATCTGCACGTCATGCAGACTTGCCAAATCATGCGAGCTACGGCGCGACCAACGCACTCACATAGGATCGCCTCCAATGACTCACACCCCGGACGACCCTGACTTCGACCGCGACGACATGCTTCGCCGACTCGAAGCGGAGACGTTCGACATCGTGGTGGTGGGCGGTGGCATCACCGGCGTTGGCGTCGCGCTCGATGCGGCGAGCCGTGGGCTCCGAACGGCGCTCGTGGAACGAGGCGACTTCGCGTCAGGGACGTCGTCGAAGAGTTCCAAACTCGTGCACGGCGGCCTGCGCTATTTACAACAAGGCGAAGTGCGACTCGTGTACGAAGCGTTGCACGAGCGGCATCGGCTCCGCAAGAACGCGCCTCACCTCGTACGCGTTCTACCGTTCATGATCCCGATCCTCACCAAGGACGGCGTCGTCTCGCGAAAGATCGCGCGCGTCCTGGGCACCTCGATGTGGATGTACGACCTCACTGGTGGTTGGCGTATTGGCAAACTCCATCGCCGCCTCAAGAAGTCCACGGCGTTCACGCATTTGCCGACGATGCCCGAGGGCCGACTTGCCTCGGCGTACTTGTACTACGACGCGAGCGCCGACGATGCACGTCTGTGTCTCGCGGTCGCACGCACTGCTGCGGCACATGGCGCAGTCCTCGCCAACGCTTGTCCGGTCGTGGCGATCACCACCGACGACGCCGGACGAGCAAACGGCGTGGTGGCTCGCGCCGATGGCCGCGACATCACGATCCGGGCGTCGCTCGTGATCAACGCCTCCGGCGTCTGGGCCGACGACGTGCAGGCAATGTCCGAACCGACTCATCCCGATTCGCTTCGACCAGCAAAGGGAATTCACATCACGGTCCCGTGGGACAAAGTGCGCAACGACATTGCGGTGATCATTCCCGTGCCGAAGGACCGCCGCAGCCTCTTCGTCGTGCCATGGGGCCCGAACCCCGATGGCACATTCCAGCACACGTACGTGGGCACGACCGACACCGACTACAACGGCGACTCCGACGACCCCCAATGCACCAAGGACGACATTGCCTACGTGCTGCGCGCGCTCAACGCTGCGGTCACGACAGGGATCACCGAAGCTGACATCACCGGCGTCTGGGCGGGTCTGCGGCCACTGGTGAAGTCCGCTCGTTCGGGACGTACTGCAGATCTCTCACGCCGTCACAGCATCACCACGAACAATGCATGCGTGATCAGCGTGACGGGCGGAAAGCTCACCACGTACAGAGAGATGGCTGAAAACACCGTCGATGCCGCACTGGAGCAACTCGGC
>JAYTWP010000342.1:0-1945 GCA_043743395.1 Actinomycetota bacterium
GCGCGGCGTGAAGCAGCAGCCGGGTTCGGCGACGATCGTGTCTTCCTCGAGCGATACATCGCGTCGTCACGACACGTCGAGATTCAGATCCTCGGTGACAGCCACGGCAACTTGGTCCACCTCGGCGAACGCGAATGCAGCATCCAACGCCGCCATCAGAAGCTGATCGAGGAGTCACCATCACCAGTGGTCGACCACGCGATGCGTACCGCAATGGCCGAAGCTGCACTCAAGCTCGGTCGCGCTATTGGCTATCAATCCACCGGCACCGTCGAGTTCCTGGTCGATGACGCCACGCGCGAGTTCTATTTCCTCGAGGTGAACACGCGTCTACAAGTAGAGCATCCGGTGACCGAGGAAGTCACCGGCATCGACCTCGTTCGCGAGCAGATTCGCATCGCAGCGGGCGAACCCCTGGGCTACGAGCAACAGGACATCACGTTCACCGGTCACGCCATCGAGGCTCGGCTCTGTGCCGAAGATGCCGAAGGCGGCTTCCTGCCCGCCACTGGCACACTCGCTGCATTTGCGCCTGCTGAGCAGCCGGTGGTGCGCTGGGAGTCTGGCGTGCAGCAAGGTTCGGTCGTGAGCATCACCTTCGACCCGATGCTCGCGAAAGTGATCGCGCATGCGCCCACCCGCACCGAGGCGGCCTTCGCACTTGCCTTGGCGCTCGAGCGACTGCACATCGGCGGGGTCACGACGAACCGCGACTTCCTCGCGGCCACCTTGCGACACACCAGCTTCATCGAAGGCGACACGACTACCGACTTCATCGAGCGGATTCGCCCGGCCCGCAAGCTTGCGATCTCAGACGTCGAACTGCATCGCGCTGGCACCGCCGTCGCACTCTGGATCCAAGGCGAGAACCGCGTCAACGCCCCGGTGCTCGCGCAACTGCCAAGTGGGTGGCGCAACGCGCGTTTGCCTGCACAGCAGCTCACGCTCATGCACGATCATCGCACGGTCAGCCTCACGTATCAGGCCCAGCGCAACGGAAGCTTTGTGCTCGGCCACGGTGGCAGTGCCCGCATCCACTCTCGCTCCGCGGTGGATATTGATGCCGAGATCGATGGGCGTCGCTCTACATCACGCATCACGCGTGCGGCCGACAAGGTGTACATCCAGACCGTTGGCGGCACCATCGACTTCACCGTGGCCCCCCGTTTCGAGGTTCCCGGCTCGGCGCTACCAGCGGGTGGGCTCACCGCGCCGATGCCCGGCACCGTGCTCGACGTACGGGTCGCCGTGGGCGACTACGTCGTTGCCGGCACCACGTTGGTGGTGATGGAGGCAATGAAGATGGAGCATCACATCAGTGCTTCAGCCGAGGGCACCGTCACCGAGGTCTACGTGCGCAACGGTCAACAAGTCGGCAACGGCGATGTCCTGCTGATGATCGAACCCACCGAGCCAGACGGCACCGATGTGTCGGGGTCAACAGAATCAACGGAAGGTACGCGATGAAGTCTCCGATCCGTATTGCCAACTGCTCCGGCTTCTACGGCGATCGCCTGTCAGCTGCGAAAGAGATGGTCGACGACGGCCCGATCGACGTACTCACCGGCGACTGGTTGGCCGAACTCACGATGTTGATCTTGGCTCGCACGCAGGCCAAACGTCCGGGCGGTGGGTACGCGCGTAGCTTCGTCTCACAGATGGAGCACGTGATGGGCACGTGTCTCGACAAGAGCATCAAGGTCGTGTCAAACGCCGGCGGCCTCGACCCAGCGGGGTGCGCCGAAGCGGTTGCCGAGGTCGCAGCCAAGCTGGGGCTTGCGCCAACGATCGCCTATGTCAACGGCGACAACCTGTTGCCGCGACTCGGCGACCTTGTAGCTGCGGGCATCGACCTTGCCCACTTCGAGACCGGCGAACCGGTCGGTGACATCTCGCGTTTCATCACGGCCAACGCGTACCTCGGTTGCTGGGGCATCGTCGAGGC
>JAYTWP010000343.1:0-4034 GCA_043743395.1 Actinomycetota bacterium
CTAGCGTGTGGCCGATGCCGTACCGCTATCTGTGGACCCCGCTGCAACTCGGACCGGTGACGACGCGCAACCGCATCGTGTTCAGTGCACACCTCACGAACTACGCGCGAGACGGCAAACCCACCGATCAACACGCCGCGTACTACGCCGCGCGGGCGGCGGGCGGCACTGGACTCATCATCACCGAAGAGCACTCGACCCATCCCACCGACTGGCCGTACGAGAAGCTCATCCACGGCTTTCACCGCGATGTCATTCCCGGCTACCGGCTGATCACCGACGCCGTGCATCGCCATCGCACGCCGATCTTCGCGCAGATCAATCACAATGGCGGACAAGCGAGCAGCATGTTCAGTCGGCTACCCGTGTGGGCGCCATCACCTGTGGCCGATCCGTTGTTTCGAGAAGTTCCAAAGGCCGTCACCTTGGGCGAGATCGAAGAAATCGTCGCGGGCTACGCGCTGGTTGCCGAGCATTGTGCCGAAGGTGGCTTCGACGGCATCGAGTTGCAGTGCAGCCACTCATCCATCGTGCGCGGTTTCTTGTCGCCTGCCACCAACACTCGCACCGACGACTACGGGGGATCATTGGTGAACCGGTCGCGTCTGCTGCTGGACATCGTGCGCGCGGTTCGACGCGTCATCGGCAGTCGACTCGCACTTGGCGTACGCATATGCGGCGACGAGTTGATCGATGGTGGCACCACCATCGACGACGCCGTGCAGATCGCCCAGATCGTAGAAACCACTGGTCAGGTCGACTACATCAACACCTCGATCGGTGTCGCCACGGCAAGTCTGTTCATGATCGAGGCGAGCATGCATATTCCGCCCGGATACGCAATGTTCATCCCGAGTGCAATCCGCAAGGCGGTGGAACTACCGGTCGTAGGAGTCGGGCGATTCAAGGATCCGCTACAAGCCGAGCGAGCCCTTGCCGAAGGTCACTGCGACCTCGTCGGAATCGTCCGCGGCCAGATCGCAGACGCCGACTTTGCCGCAAAGGCACGCGCTGGTGCCACCGACGAAACTCGCTTGTGCCTCAGCTGCAACCAGGAGTGCGTCGGCCGGATGGGTATGAACCGATGGCTCGGTTGCATCGAAAACCCGCGCACCGGCCGCGAGGCGGAGTACATCGAACGCGAGCTTCGACGCGACTCCACGCCGATACAGCTCGCACGTCGACGCGATCAGGCTGTGCCCGCCACGCGCACATCGAAGAAGGTGATGGTGGTCGGCGCAGGACCCGCCGGGCTGCAGTCGGCCATCTCAGCAGCGCGTGAAGGTCACACGGTCACGGTGTACGAAAGGCAGTCAGAAGCGGGCGGCCAAGTGCGCCTTGCCGCAAGCGTGCCCAACCGCGCCGAGTTCGGCGACATGATCCGCAACCAACTCACCGAATGCCGCCGACTCGGTGTCACCATCGAATACGGCGTCGGCGTGTGGCCCGGCTTCGTCGAGGAGCGTCGACCCGATCATGTCATCGTCGCGATGGGATCCGAACCGAACCGGCCGTGGTGGGTACCTGACGGTGCGGCCAACGTCTGCGATGTGCGCGATGTTCTCGAAGGGACCGCCCAGCCATTCGGCAATGTGGTCGTGATCGATGAAATCGGTTTTCACCACGCGACGTCGGTGGGCGAGCTGTTGGCCGATCGCGGATGCAACGTGGAGATCGTCACGAACGGCATGGTCGTCGGCCAGGACCTCGGACTCACCCTCGATATGGAGAACTGGTGGATGCGCGCGAATGCCAAGAACATCGCCCAGACCACCGACCTCGTGCCGATGGGGATGGATGGCACAACGCTCAACCTGCTGCATCATCCAACGGGTGCGAACGTGACTCGCAGTCCCGACTGGATCGTGCTCGCAGTGCCACCGAACCCTGTGGAGTGGCTCTACAACGATCTCAAGTCAGCCGGTGTGAGCGTGCAACGAGTTGGCGACTGCTTGGCACCGCGACGAGCGCATGCCGCAGTGATCGATGGCGAACGAGCCGGCGCGTCCGTCTGAGCCGCTGACGGACGTACTCGGCCGTACTTACTCGGCCGAACTTGCTCGGCCGGTCGTACTAGGCCGGGCGCGCCTGCGGGTCGCGATGGTCGGGCAGATCCTCGAAGTCCGATGAGCGCCGCCACGGCAACTCGGACAGGAACAACGCTGCGGCTGGGTGTGGGTCCATGGGACGCTCGAAACCCAAGGGAGGAGTCGGTGCGATCCGTTGATCGCCGCGCGACTGACATCCGGGGCACCAATAAAGCAGGCGCTTCATCTCGCCGATCCGCTTCACCTGAATCGTGTTGCCGCAATGCTCGCAGGGCTGGCCGTTACGACCGTACACCGCGACACCGCCAGCATTGCCTGGCGCCGGTGCCCCACGGTGTTCTGCGAGGTTGGCGCGCAGCAGACGCGCTGCGGTGCACACGACCTCGCGGGCATCTTGCTCGCTGATCGACCCGGCCGTCGCAAACGGGCTGAGTCCTACCGCGAACAAGACTTCACAGCGATAGACGTTGCCGATGCCGCTCGCGACGTATTGATCGAGCAACACTTCAGCAATCGGCATCGAAGGATCGACGTGGTCGAGAATGCGCTCGACGCACTGCTCGAGGTTCGCTTTGGGGTGGCACAGATCGGGCCCGCGTCCGCCGAATCCGGGATGACGATGGCGATCGAACTGGCGAAATGTCTCGACAACCGGAGCATTGAAACAGACGGCAACCCAATCGGCGACCTCGATCAGCACACGAAGCTGGCGCGTTGGTTTGTGCCAATGCTCGCCCACTCGGTACAGACGCCACGAGCCGATCAGCCACTGATACGTGTGAAGGGTGAGCCCGTCGTCCCAGACGATCTCGAGGTGCTTGCGGTGGCTGCGAACGTGCTCGATCGTGCGCCCAACTGCGGGGGTCGGGCCGACCAATCTTGGCGCGGAGAAACTGACCGTTGGCTTGCCGACCAACGCGGTTCGCAGCGCCGTGGCGGTGCGATGGGCCGTGTCCCCCTCTAGCACAAACGAAACAATAGTGCGACTTCTGTACGGGCTCATGTGATACCCATTCGGGCCGACGGCGTTACAGTGGTTTTGTGAGTGACGAGTCGAGACGCATCAACGAGGACGACGACTTCGATGAGAGTGAACTGATCGGTGAGGACGAAGAGGTTGCACCGATCGACCCGACCAATATGGACATGATCGAAACGGCCCGCCGAAAGTACGGCACTGGCGGCGCGGCAATTGCGGCGGGTATGTTCGGTCTCGACATCATGCTCGGCAACAAAAAGAAGCCCGACTCGGTGCAGGTTCAGGAGGCGTCGAGCCAGCCGGTCGACATCCACGTCGACGGCATTGAGGTGCCAGTCGACGAAACCACCTCCGTGATGACGCCGGCGCTCGAGCGGCGCAGCCCCATCGGCGTGGGTAAGCGAAAGTCAAAACGCCGCTAGAGCTAGGACTCGGGCTAGGGCAGTTCGCCCACGTGCGCGAGTGCAAACCGGATCAGCCGATCGTGGCCCGCCGTCATCTCGGAAACCACACGCTTGCTCACTGCTTCCTCCGGCGTGAACCAAGCAAGGTCGAGGGCCTCCTGTGACGGTGTGCAATCACCATCGACCGGCACCACGTAGGCCAGGCTGACGGCATGATGACGGGGGTCGTGGAATCCGCTTTGATCCGGATCGGGAAAGTACTCCACCACCGTGAACGGTGCCGGATTCGTCGGAACCCGTGGCAACGCAACGGGCCCGAGATCCTTCTCGAGATGGCGGATCAGTGCATCGCGAATTCGTTCGCCGAACAGCACCCGGCCACTGACCACCATGCGGCTGATCGTTCCGTCGGCCGCAACACGCAGTAACAGCCCGATGTGGGTGACCCTGCCAAGCGTGTTGACGCGTACGGGAACAGCGTCGACGTACACGATCGGCACGTTGGCGCGGATGTTCTCCAATAGTTCTGGGCTCAGCCAGCCCGTTTTTGTATCGATTTGATCGCTCACACTGCTCCTTGGGACGTGTCCATAATCCCAGATG
>JAYTWP010000344.1:0-5732 GCA_043743395.1 Actinomycetota bacterium
CTCCCCGTGGGGTGGTTCAACTACCTCCACGGTGGTCAACTACCCACACCGTGGTCTACTGGCGACGCTCGCGAACTGCTCGCTCGTCAAATGGGCAGAGCGTTGGAACCCGGCTAACGGGCCTCTTGTCGAGCGCTTAGATAAGCCCGAGTTCACGCACAGCGGAGCGCTCGTCTTCGAGCTCAGCCGCACTGGCGTCGATCTTGCCGCGGCTATACGCATCGATCTCGAGACCCCGCACGATGCTGTAGTTCCCGTCCTTACATACGCAAGGGAACGACGAGATGAGCCCCTCGGGCACGCCATATGAACCATCAGACGGCACTGCCATGGAGACCCAATCGCCTTCGTCTGTGCCGAGCGCCCATGACCGCACATGACCAATTGCGGCGTTCGCAGCCGACGCTGCCGACGATGCACCGCGTGCCTCGATGATTGCGGCGCCACGCTTGGCAACGGTGGGTAAGAACGTGCCATCGACCCACGCGTGGTCGTTGACCAAGTTGTACGCATTCTGACCATCGACCTCGGCATGGAACAGATCCGGGTACTGAGTCGTGGAGTGGTTGCCCCAGATCGTCATCTTCTTCACGGATGTGACGGGGCGGCCAGTCTTGCTCGCCAACTGCGACACCGCACGATTGTGATCGAGGCGTGTCATTGCGGTGAAACGACCATGATCGAGGTTCGTTGCATTGTGCATGGCGATCAGTGCATTCGTGTTGGCCGGGTTACCGACGACCAGGATCTTGACATCCTTCTTGGCGTTGTCGCCGAGGGCCTTGCCCTGCGGCTTGAAGATTCCGCCGTTTGCGCTGAGGAGATCGGCGCGCTCCATGCCAGCTTTGCGGGGCATCGCACCGACGAGCATGACCACACCGGCATCGCCGAAAGCCACATTGGGATCATCGGTGCAGACCATGTCGGCCAGCAGCGGAAACGCACAGTCCTCGAGTTCCATGCGAACGCCGTCGAGAGCCTTGAGTGCCGGCGTGACTTCGAGCATCTGCAAGATGACGGGAGTATCCGGGCCGAGCATTGCGCCCGACGCGATCCGGAAGAGCAAGCTGTAACCGATCTGACCGGCAGCGCCGGAAACTGCAACACGAACAGGGGATGTCATAACCTTGAGCGTAGGCGGCGGCATACGCGAAGCGAAAACCCACCGCCGCGAGAACCTAGGGAAGTTGAGGGAAACCGAGTCCGCCAAGAACGAGGTTTGTGTAGAACTTCTTCGCCTCCGCGGACTTGAGGTGAATACCGTCGGCGGTGATGAACTCGGGGTGCGCGGCGGCGGCCGCCTGCCAATCCACCAGCACCACATTCGGATGTGTCGCCGGCAAGGCGCGGATCAGCAAGTTGTTCGCATCGGTCCAGCCTCGCGCCGCAGACACGGTGAGTACCACGACGACCTTGGCAGAGGCAGAGGCCGCCATCAACCGGTCGAGAGTGGCAGCGCTCATCGGTCCGTTTGTGCCCAGATGAATCACGATGTAGTCACCGAGCAAACCGGCCACACCAACTGTCTCGAGAATGTCCGCGCCGGTCTTGGCCTGGCGACTGACCGCCGCGTCGACAGCATCAATACCAGCGACCAACATCGTCGGGCGCGCTCCCAGCATCACCGAATCACCAACCGCATACACCTCGAACTTCACCGGTGCAGCTGTGGTTGTTGTTGCCGGCTCGGTCGTGGTTGTGGTTTGACCGGGGACCGTTGGCTGCGGAACCGCAGTAGTGGTTGGCGCTGTCGAGGTGTTCGCCGTTGCGGGGGTCGAGTTCCTGGTGGACGACGGGGTGGCCTGTTGGCCCTGCTCGAATGAGCACTCGTTGACGTTGGTGCATCTCACGGACGCAAGAGCAATGCGCACTCCGAGAAAACCGAGCAACAACGAACCACACGCGAGGCCGGCCAACAAGCGCTGCCGCTGCAGCAAGGCAAGCTCACGTCGATGGCGCCACCAGTGCGCCAGCCGGCCCTTGCGGATAGGCGTTTCAACCAACCGATAGCTCGTCTCGGCGACAAGGCCCGTGCAGAGCCACGCGAGCAACAACTGCTTCACACTGAGCTGAATGCCGGCTTCCTTGCGAATGAACTGATAGATCGGCCAGTGAAAGAGATAAAGGCCGTATGAGCGCGTGCCGACCCAGTTCAGTACGGGATTGCCGAGCACCTTCGAGAGCAACGTTTTCGGATGGGTCACGGCGGCGATGATCAACAGCGTTGCGAAACCCGTGATGAGAAATCCACCGCGAAAGATCGGCGCGTACCAACTGGAAGTAAACGAGGAGAACAGTTCGTACCGGTACGCGAGAAGTCCGAACAACGCAAGGCCGATCACACCAAGGAGGTCGAGCAGACGTGCCTTGTGACGCAAGGGCCCACGCATGATTGCAATCGGCCGCCATAACATCGCAAACCCGGCGCCAAGCAGAATGCCGCTCATGCGGCTGATAGTGCCGAGGTACAAGAAGTTGTTCTTCTCGACGGCACGCCCGAATATCTCGAAGGTGCATGGCTGCCCGAGGCTCTCGCGGCCACCGACCGCTACGGCACAGTCGGGTAGTGAGCCGGGGTGGAAAACCAACGCCGTTGCCACGGTGACCGCAATCGAGATGCCGAACAACCACAGACCGACACGCGGAAGACGGGCCCTGCCCTTACGAAGGATCACCAGCATCACCAGCGGCCAGAACAAGTAGAACTGCTCCTCGACGGCGAGCGACCAGAGGTGTCGCAGTGGCGCAAAGTCAAATTCACCGGTATAGCTCTGGCCACTGAATATCTGGTACCAGTTGGTGGAGTAGGTCAACGCCGCGGCGAGATCGCCACGGAGCTTGCCGAGTGCGTCAGGTTTGGCAACGAGGCAAAACCCCGCGACCATCAGTAACGCAACATACAAAGCCGGGAGCAGGCGGCGGAATCGGCGGTGCCAGAACTGACCGATGTGGATCCGTCCCACTCGCTCGTGTTCGGAAATGAGCAAGAGCGTGATGAGGTACCCGCTGATCACGAAGAAGACCTCGACGCCCAAGAACCCAGCGGTCAGCCAGAGGTGCGCGTGATACGCCATGACGGCGAGCACAGCGACCGCGCGCATGCCGTCGAGGCCGGGGAGATACGGCACGCGACTGATCTGCTGCGCGGGCGCGCGGGTAGTGGGCCGAGTGGCGATGTGGTTCATTATTGCCGATGAGTGCTCTCGTCAGTGGGCAGGCCACCCCGTAGCGAGAGGTCAGTAGGTTGCCGACAGATTGAGGTTGGCGTAGATCTCGCGAGTCGCGGTACTGCGGTTCAGAGTGTAAAAATGCAGGCCAGGCGCCCCCGCAGCAAGCAATGTCTGGCACAGATCGGTGGCGACGTCGACGCCGATTTTTCGCACCTCGCGGGGATCGTCCGTATCCGCGAGGCGATCAATCAGCCATGTTGGCAAGGCTGTGCCGCTCATCTGCGCCATGCGCACGATCTGTCCCTTGTTCGTCACAGGCATGATCCCTGGCAGCACTGGCTTGTCTACGCCGAGCGCGAGTAGTTCATCAACGAGTTGCAGATAGTGATCTGCATCGAAGAAGAACTGCGTGATCGCGAAGTCGGCGACGCGTAGCTTGTCGGCAAGCCTGCGTCGGTCCGTCGCGCGATCGGGCGAACGCGGGTGGCCCTCGGGGTGGGCCGCAACGCCGACGGAAAAGAAGTCGTAGCTTCCGATGTCTGCGACTAGCTCGCTCGCATAGGTGTAGTCACTTGGTCGAATGTCGGCAGGATCGTTCGGCAGGTCACCGCCGAGCGCCATGATGTTTTCAACATCTGCCTTGCGATAGTGATCGAGAATCTCAACGATCTCGGCGCGGTCATGGCCCTGACACGTGAGGTGTGCCATTGGCGTGACCTCGGTTTCGCGACGCACCCACGTGACGACATCGCGAGTGCGAGTTCTCGTGGATCCACCGGCGCCATAGGTGACGGACACGAAGGCAGGATGCAGCGGCTCGAGTTCAGCGATCGTGCGTCCGAGCGTGAGCTGGGCGTCGTCTGTCTTCGGTGGGAAGAACTCGAACGAGAAGGTCCGACCCGCGCGGAGTAGGTCACCGATTCTGGCCATGCCCGCAGGCTACCGAGTGTGCGTCGGCGGCCTGTGCAGCGAGCCCTTGCATTTTGTCAACTGCCGTCAGTGACGGAAATGTCGTTCTCCGGTAAACACCATGGCGATGCCGTGTTCGTTGGCCGCAGCGATCACGTCGTCGTCACGAACGCTGCCACCGGGTTGGATGACCGCACGGATACCAGCCGCCGCTGCCGCGTCGAGCCCGTCTCGGAAGGGAAAGAACGCGTCGCTCGCGCACACCCCACCGTCCGCTCGACCGGCACTGCGGTCTTGCGCGATACGAGCCGAATCGACTCGGTTCTGCTGACCGGCTCCGATGCCGAACGCCTGTCGGTCCTTCGCGAACACGATCGCGTTGCTGCTCACGACCGCACAGACCTGCCAAGCAAACTCGAGGTCATCCCATTGCTGCGCGGTTGGCTGGGCGTCGGTAACCACCCGCCACGTGCTGCGGTCGAGGTTCACCGAGTCGGCGTGTTGCACGAGCAAGCCGCCATCGACAGTGCGGAGGTCGAGCGAAATATTTGGCCACGAGGAGGCCGACAGCACGCGCAGATTCTTCTTGGCCGTCAGGATCTCGAGCGCTTCCGGTTCGAACGAAGACGCGACTACAACTTCGGTGAACACGGGGGCAAGGTCGCTGGCGAGTGCGGCGGTGACCTCGCGGTTGACGGCGACAATGCCACCGAATGCACTCACCGGATCGCACGCATTCGCACGCACATACGCCTGCGCGATATCGGTGTGCACGGCGACGCCACAAGGATTTGCGTGCTTGACGATGACGACGGCGGGCTGGTCGAAGCGGTTCACCAGCCGCCACGCAGCCTCGGTGTCGTACACGTTGAGGTAGCTGAGTTCCTTACCGCCGTGCTGCGTTGCAGTGTCCCACCAACTGCTGGCGCCAATACGGCGATAGCGCGCACCCTCTTGGTGCGGATTCTCGCCATACCGCAGGGGCTGCGCGAGTTCAAGCGACAGATGCAGACTCGAGGGCAACTGCACGGCAGCCGATGCTTCGGGCGCAGCAAACCAGTTCGCGATGTCGGCGTCGTAGGCAGCGATACGTGCGAAAGCCGTGGCTGCGAGTGATCGTCTGGTCTCCGCAGTTAACCGTCCCTCGGTTCGTAACTCTGCGAGCACAGAGTCGTACTGAGCGGGGTCCATGACGACGCCGACGTGAGCATGATTCTTTGCCGCGGCGCGGATGAGCGTTGGCCCACCGATATCGATGAGGTCGATGCTCGGTTCGCTGTTGAAGGGATACAGATTCACCACGGCGAGGGCAAACGGTTCGATGCCGTACTTCGTAAGTTCGCTGACATGTTCGGGCTGATCGAGGTCGGCGAGCAGACCGCCATGGATCACTGGGTGCAGCGTGACAACACGGTGACCAAGGATCGCGGGGTATCCGGTGAGTTCGGCCAGATCGGTGACCTCGAGCCCTGCAGCGGCGATGGCTTTTGCCGTGCCGCCACTGCTGACGAGGCGCCAACCAAGATCATGCAGGCCCCTCGCAAACTCAACGATCCCGGTCTTGTCGAATACGGATAGCAAAGCGGTGGACACAACGGCGACATTAGAACACCGGCGCCGAGCGGCGGGGATCACATGACGACCGAGGTCCCG
>JAYTWP010000345.1:0-19349 GCA_043743395.1 Actinomycetota bacterium
AGTGGTGCGTTGCTTGCGATCTCAGCGGCCATCTCACGCGCTGATGATTGCAGGTCGGCGTCGGCGACTACTCGGTTCACCAGTCCCAACTCGAGTGCCTCGTTCGACAACAACGTGCGTCCCGTGAAGGCAATCTCAGCTGCGCGCGCATATCCGACCATGCGCGGCAACAGCCACGTGCCGCCACTCTCAGGAACGATGCCCCGCTTCGCAAAGCCGGGGTTCAACTTCGCCGAGGTCGCCGCAACACGGATATCGCATCCAAGGGCGATGTCGAGGCCATAGCCAGCAGCACCGCCGTTGAGCGCACACACTGTTGGTGTATCGAGATTGTGCAACACGATTGGAGGGGCATTGCGAATGTCGAACTCGCCTGGATTTGCATCAAGCGTCCCAAGTCCGCCGAGGCTGCCCTTGGGACCACTCATCTGCGCCGCCATGTCGAGGCCGGCACAGAATGCCCGCCCAGCACCAGTAAGCACGATGCAGCGAACATCGCGGTCTCGGTCGGCATCGAGCAGGCGAGCGGACAATTGATCGAGCATCGCTCCGCTAATGGTGTTCATCCGTTCGGGAGCGTTCAGCGTGATCGTGGCAATGTGTTCGGCAACGTCGTACAGGACTTCAGTCATGTGGCCAACGGTAGCCGGATGGCCTACATGCTCTGGGGTTGAAGGCCGGGCTCATCATGCGTCCTGGCGACGACACCAACGCCCACGAGTACGAGTGTCACACCGAGCCATCCAACCGGCGCGAGATGTTGCGACAACGCGACCACGCTCAGCACCGCGGCAGTAGCCGGCTCGGCGAGTGTGAGGGTGACCACTGTTGGCACTGCAAGTCGGGCCAGGCCGAAACCGAAGAGTGCGTATGCCGCAGTCGTGGCGCCGAGGCCGAGGTCGAGCGCGACCCCAATGCCGCGACCCGACGCCAACCAATGCAACGGCTCGGTGAACAACAACGGCGACATCAGCACTGCACCGATCGCGAACGAGGCGGCCATGGCATCGAGCGAGGCGAGTCCATCCACCATTGCGTGTTTGCTTGCCATCGAGAACACTGCGTACGACAGACCGGCGAGGAGCGCGGCCGCGATGCCCATCAGCGAAACGCCAGAGGCCGTATCATGACGAGCGAACGCAACGAGGCCCGCACCGCTCGCTGCGAGCAGCGTCGCGAGGGTCCACGCAACGCTCGGCAACCGACGCGAACGAATGGCCTGAAAGACACCGGCGAACACCGGGCCCGAACCCAGCGCCACCAGCGTCCCCAGCGCAACCCCTGCTCGTTTTGTACCCTCGAAAAAGCCGATCTGGTATCCGGCCACACCGACGCCCGCCAGCGCAAGCGCCCAACGATGAGCGGCCGATGGTCTCGGGGCAGATCTCGTTCTCAGGCCCTTCCTCAGTCTCGGTCGCGGCCTCGTTCGGGTTGTCAGGACGATGAGTCCAAGTGCTCCGATCGTGACACGAACTGCTCCTATGCTGAGTGGCGACGCGAACTTCGGGCCGAGAGCCTGTGCTGTGCCCGTTGTGCCGAACAAGATCGCTGCAGCGAGGACTGCCGCCACGGGCCGGCGGTGCGAGCGCATCGAAGACATTGCGACATTGAGACACACCGCCCGAGTCCTTGCAAATGGGCTGCTTAGTATGGACCGGTGACCGCATTGGCGCAGCGCCGATCATCTCGCGCTCTCGGAGCGGCAGCATCGTTTGCCGTCGCGCGGGTGCTGGCTCGTCCATCGCGTGGAATCGTTACGGGCTTCGGTATCGCGCTGGCCTTGGGATCGATGTTCGTCACGGTTGCGTCACCGACGATCGCTGGGGACGCAACCTTGAGGCGCACGCTCGAGGACGTACCTGCGGCCGATCGGAGCGTGACGGTGGCCGTGTCGGTGAACTCGTTGACCTCCGAGCAGATCGCAGAAATCGATCAGGCCGTGCGTGTGAATCTACGTGCACCAGCGCTGGGGCCGGTCCGCACCGAGATCGAGTACCGGACGCTCGCCACCCCAGATGGCACCGACTTTCGCCTCGCTGGACTCGACCACCTTGCGGACTCGGTCACCTTGCTCGATGGACGGCTTCCGGCTAGCTGCACCCCGACCCGGTGCGAGGTCGTGATCGCCGCGCCGACCGCCACTCTCGATCTGCCGAGCACCCTCGGACTGGTGATCGTCGGACGAGTCGAGATTCGCAACAGCACGTTGCTTGCTGGCTCACTCGAGCCCGAAGCCAATGAGGTTCCTCTCATCGCAGACGGCGTCACCGCCGTCGGGGCGATCACTTCGCTCGAACTCATTGGACGGTCGGTCGCTTGGGTGTCGGCCATCAATCCTGAGACACTGCGCATTTCCGACATCGATCCACTGCTCGCCGCCGGCGCATCCACGAGCAACACTCTGACCCAGACCGGCGTCTCCGTCACCTTGCCCTCCGGTGCACTCAAGAGTGCGCGGGCACGATCAAATACTGCGTCACATCGTGTGGCCCTTGCTGCCGCACAGGACCTTGTGTTGCTGCTTGCGTTTGTCCTGATTGCTGCAGCAGGCTCCCGACGCGAGCACCGCAAGGCCCGCAGACTTCTCCATCAGCGAGGCGCGAGTCGGGCGGCGATCAATGTGTTCACGATTATCGAGGCGACGTGGCCGGCGTTGACGGGTCTGATCCTTGGTATCGCGATCGGCGGCGCAGCGACCATCGTTATCGCCCGCACTTGGAACCTGCCGGCTGGCAATGTTCTCTTGCATGTCGCCCACGTTGGGGTGACCCCTTTGGTCTTGGCAGCCGTGATGCTCTTGACCGCGACCGCAGTAGTGATGGCCTACGGCCCCGACGATGAAACGATCATGCGCAAACCGCCTCGGTGGTGGCAGCCGATGGCAATCGACGGCTTAGGTTTCGCCGCGCTGGCCGCGGGCGCGCTGGCGGTGAACCGTGGATCCGCGACCCCGTCTACATTGGTCTCGTCGGGCGATCCACTCGTAGCGGCCCTCCCCCTGTTGGCCGCGCTCGTCGTGGCATGGCTGGCGATCAGGTTGGTACCGCTACTGGTCGCGCTCGGCGCGCATGTATTCGCACGTCAAACCCCACTCGCACGCACCGCACTGGGCGAGGTCAGTCGTCGGCCTGTTCTTCCGCTCGTCACCGCTGGCTTTCTTGCTGCAGCCACCACCTTCGGGGTCTTCTCGTTCGGTTACCGCGCAACCTTGCACGCAGGCGCCCACGACCAAGCCGCATATGCCGTTCCCTTCGATTTCACACTTCGCGAAGGGCCACCACTCGTTCGGCCCGCCGCGCTCGCGCCCGTGCACGGTTGGCAAGATCTGGCGACGAGCGCGCGGAGTACCGACGTTCTTCGGCGCGGCGTCACGACGCGTAGCAGGAGCCTGTCGAACGACACAGTGACTCTCATCGGCCTCGACCCCCGCATGCTCAGCGAACTGCGCGGATGGCGCTCCGACTTCGGTCCATCACTCAATTCGCTCAGCAAGGCCATCGCAACGCAACAACCCCCCGCCCCCTTCGGCACACAGATCCCTCGGGGCTCCACCTCGCTCACAATCGTTGCAAAGGGCGACGTGGAACACATTGCGATCACCGCAGTGATCGAGCGAACTGACGGGGTGTGGCACGAGGCCGAAGCGAGCGTTGCCTCCGAAGGATCAACGCAGCTGCGAATATCGCTCGGCCCTAATGATGCCGGAGGTCGGTTGATCGGCTTTCGTCTCGGTCAACCAGGCACTGCATCGGACCGCATCCAACACCACGTCGGTGAAGGGTCAACAGGCGCCGAGGAGTTCACGGCAGACATCACACTTGAATCACTCAGTGCCAGTGACGCAACCCAACCCACCTCGCCCGACACGCCTCTCGCTTTCGATTGGAATGCGCTTCAGTCTGACGGCGCTGTCGTCAGGCAGCTGCCGATGGGAATCGCCATCTCGCTCAGATTGCAGGGCTCGTCAGCGCTCGTCGTCCCATCTGCGACAACCGAGATGAGAGCCATTCCGGCGGTCGTCGATCCGCTGACCGCCGCAAGCGCGCACGACGGTTTGGTCAGTGTCGATTATGCAGGTGGTGCCAGAGGCTCGCTGCGCGTTGCTGCTGTCGCGGCACACTTTCCTGGGGCACCGACCCGGTTCGCTGTGGTCGATCTATCGATCGCCCAACCCGCGCTCGACCTGATGAGCGTCGGACTTGGAACGGCGAACGAAACGTGGATCGCCATTGATCACAGCGGCGAGGCCCAACTCGCGCAAGCACTCGAGCGAGCGCCGTTCACCGATCTGGTCATCCTGCGACGGAGCACGCTCGAACAACGGCTACGAAGTGATCCCTTGGCAGTATTCGCACTCGGCCTTTTCGGAGTGTCGGCGTTGATCGCCGGACTCTTGGCTGCCGCGGCGCTGTACCTGTCCACACGGGCGGACGCAGCGAGCCAGGCTCCGCTGCACCGCGCCCTCGCTGCCGAAGGGGTAACCGGCATGTCCCTCAGCCGGATGGTGTTCATCGGAGCCTTTGTGGGTACCGCCGCAGCCATCGCAATTGGTGTGGCAGGTGCCTTCGCTCTCCTCGCGCTTGTCACGCGGATTGTGGCCGTCACAGCAACCGCTACGGCGGCGCAGCCGTCGCTTCTGGCCAGTCTTCCCTCCATCGAGCTGCTCATTGCTCTGGCGATCGTGGTCATACCCTGTGTGTTTGCAGCGGCACTAGCTTCGCGGTCAGCCCGCCGAGTTGCTTGCATCGATCTGCTCCGGGAGTTCGAATGATCGAACTCGACGACGTTTTTGTGCTTTACCCCTGTGTGGATCGTCAGGTCGCGGCGCTACGCGGCCTCAGCCTCACCGTCGCGGCTGGCGAGCGAGTCGTGATTACCGGGCCGAGCGGATCGGGTAAGTCAACGCTCGTCAAACTCGTCACAGGACAAGTGAGACCGAGTGCCGGCCGCGCAACAATCCTCGACCACGATCTTGCCAATGCCTCACACAAGGCCATCCTCGCTCTGCAACGAACTGGGGTTGGCATGATCACGCAGCAGATGACAGCAAACCTTGCGGTCGACCTGTCAGTCGTGGGGAACGTTTCGCTGCAATCTCGCCTCACCGGCGTATCAGCGACCGAGGCCAACACGCGCGCGCTCGACATGCTCGATCGATTGGGGATCTTGAGCATTGCCGACCGGCCACTGAGAACAATCAGTGCAGGCGAGTTGCAGCGCGTTGCCATTGCGGCCGCCCTCGCCCATCGACCGCGCATCATCGTGGCTGACGAACCCACCGGCGCGCTCGACTTCACGAACGCAAACGCAGTGTTCGACCTCCTCGTCGAGTTGTCGGCCGAGCTCGATGCCGCACTCCTCGTGGTGTCACACGACCCCGGCGCTGCACGCATCGGTGAACGAGTCCTCGATATCCGCGACGGACGGCTCGGTTCTGAGACAACCCCGGACACTGCACAGGTGCGCCTCGTGGTCGACGACCGAGGGTGGGTCCGTCTGCCCGAACACGATCGGCTCCGCGCTGGTATCACAACACGAGCAGTTGTACACGTGCCCTCGGGGCTCGACGGCAGCGGTGATGGGTCGCCTTTGGTGCTCCACGCTCCACAGCAACTCACCACGTCTACACAATCCGCAGCCGCCGATACGTCCCGAACGCTCGCGCCTACTCGCACCGTCATCACCGCGAATGCCGTGACGTTTGGTGTTGATGACCTACAAATTCTTGGTCCCACTAGCCTCCAGATACGCAGTGGCGAGTTCACCGCTATCACGGGACGATCAGGCTCCGGCAAGACGACTCTGCTCAGCCTGATCGCCGGCTTCAGCGAACCCAAAAGCGGCGTCCTTGAGCGCTTATCGCACGAGCGCGTTGCGATTGCGTCCTCGGGCCTCGGCTTCGCAGAGACGATGTCCGTGCGGCACAACTTGGAATTGGCGTGCGCGGTTCGCGGCCAGGTCGCGGGTAGCGCTCTGACCGACCGCATCATCTCGTTGCTCCATGACCTCGACATCGTCGACATGTCCGATCGGCCGTTGAGCAGCCTGTCCGGCGGCGAGCGCCAGCGCGTGTCCATTGCTCGTGCCCTTGCCAGCGACGCGACATTGGTGCTCCTCGACGAACCGACGTCACAGCTCGACCAAGGATTTGCGCACCTTGTCGCCGGCCTGCTCGTCGAGCAGGCCAGAGCGGGACGGGCGATCGTCTGCGCCACTCATGAGCCCGAACTCGTCGCGCGAGCGGACCACGTGCACACTCTTGAGGAACCTCAACTGCTCTAGCCTCTAGGCTGCCCGGATATGGCACAACTGCGGTCTTTCGACGCACGTGAGATCAACGAACTCGTTTCGATGCAGGCAGCGATCAACGCGCTTCGCGTCTGCTTCGCCAACCGACCCAGTCACATCGCTCGACAGCACTACGGCGTGGCCGGGGGTGAGTTCTTGCTCATGCCTGCCGTCGACGCGGACTCAGCCGGCATCAAGCTGATCATGGTCCAGCCAAAGAATGCTGACCGCGGCCTGCCGATCATTCAAGGCACGTACGTCCTCTTCGATGCCGATGCAGGTTGTCCCCTCGCGCTCCTCGACGGCGCCGCACTCACCACCATCCGTACGCCGGCGGTCTCGGCCGTGGCCACCCACGCCCTGGCCCGTGCCAACGTGCACACGCTCGGCATCATCGGGTCGGGTCCACAGGCTTTCGGCCACATCGAGGCGATGCTCTGCGTTCGCCCAACACTTGACTCCATCGTGCTCGCCAGCAGAACCCGCGCGAACGCTCAATCACTCGTCGACAACATCATCCAGCGATCAGCTCTTGCCGAGGGTATCTCTATCCGCGTCGGTGACTACGCCGAGGCCGCCGGATGCGACATCGTCTGCGCGGGTACCCGAGCCATCGAGCCGGTCATCCACGCGTCCATGGTCGCGCCGGGCACGCACATCAATGCCGTCGGCGCCTACCGCACCGACATGCGCGAACTTTCAACGGACCTCGTCGCCGCTTCACGAGTTGTGGTCGATGACATCCACGCCGCCCATGACGAAGCCGGCGACCTTGCGCTTGCAGTGGCAGATGGCGGATGGAGCTGGGATCGCGTCGCCGGAGACCTCGCAAGCGTGTCCGCAGGCCATGTCAGTCGCCAGAGCGACACCGAGATCACGCTGTTCAAAAGCGTTGGCCTCGCCGTGCAAGATCTCGTCATCGCTCGACTTGTTTGTGCCCAGGTGGGCCTGCTCTGAGCGCAGCCCACCCGCTACGGTAGGTGCGTGACCAAACATGTAGTAGTTGTTGGCGGCGGTCTGATCGGTCTCGCAACATCGTTGTTGCTGAACGAGCGCGGAGCACAAGTAACGATCGTCGATCATGGCCCGCTCGGCGGTGGTGCGGCTCGAGGTAACGCTGGCTTTATGTGCACAACGCTGCTCGAGCCACTCGCCGCTCCGGGCGCGCTGAAGTCGGCGATCACTTCGCTCAACGACCCCACGCGTGCCCTTCGAATGCATCCCCGCGCGCTGCCGCACATGCTTGGTTGGGGCATTCACTTCGCGCGATCGTGTACCGCTAGGCGCTACAACAGTGGCCGCGTCTCGCTGGCCAAACTCAACCAGCGTGGACCTGAATCCCTAGCCCTGCTCGGTTCACTCGGCGTCGATGTCGCGCTCGGCGAACAGCTCCTCGTTCCATTCCACGACCCGGCTGTGGCCGAGGACTACTTGTCCCGGCTCACGCCCATGGCCGATTTCGGCGTACCGCTTCCCACGGGCATGCTCGATGGCGACGAACTCCGCCGCATCATGCCTGCACTCACCGACCACGTCAAAGCTGGCTACCTGGTTCCGAATGATCGCTCGATCGACCCTCGCGTCTTCGTCGACTCGCTCATCGAGGTGCTGCGCACACGCGGCGTCACGTTCGTCGAGAACGCTCCGATCACCTCTGTTGGCCACCACAACCGCCGCGTCAACTCGATCACGACACCCAAGGGCACGCTCACCTTCGACGAAGTCATCTTCTCTGTCGGCTCCGGATCACACAAGCTCGCCAAAATGTTCGGACTGCGCATCCCTGTGATTCCTGGCCAGGGTTACAACGTTGGTTTGCCGGTCAATGCCGGTGTCCATAATCCGGTCATCTTCGAAGAAGCTCACGCCGTCGCAACGCCATTCACAGACCGCATTCGCCTTGGCGGCACGATGGAATTCGACGGTGACGAGCCACGGTTCGATCAACGCAGGGTCGATGCGATTGTGGCCTCGTTGCGCAAGTACCTCAACCTCGAATGGGATGCTGCATTCGATACGTGGTCCGGTTCGCGACCGATGAGCCCCGATGGTCTGCCGCTGATGGGCCGACCAAAGGCATTCGAAAACCTGGTGGTGGCAAGCGGGCACGGCATGTTCGGTCTCAGCCTGACACCATCGAGTGCGGTTGCCATTTCTGAGTTGGTGATGGACGGGCGCAGTTCCATCGACCTCACCGACTTCAATCCAGATCGCTTCGGTTTACGCAAGTAGCCGAGCACCGCCGGCAACAATCAGCCGATCTCGGTGCCCCACACATCCGACAACGTGAAGCCGAGCTGATACGGATCGGATGGGTCCACCGAGACCGTTCGGGTTCCCACCACCCAACCACGCCCCGAAATTCGTGGCAGCACGGCCGGCCGGCCACCCACAGTTGTGGTGCCGGTGATCTCGACGACGAATTCGCTGTCGATGAGCGACGTCGCCACGAACTGCTGTCCGGGCACGACTTCGCCCCGCGCCGACATGCACGCGAGCCGCGCCGAGTTGCCTGTGCCGCAGGGCGAACGATCCACACGGCCGCTGAGCACCGTCGCTCCGCGCAGACGGCCGTTGGCTGGATCGTCGTCTCCGATGACCATCACGTACGAGATGAAGTTGATCTCGGGGAACTCCGGGTGCTCGACCTTGATATCGCGACGGGCAGCGACAGACACTGCGGTCGCAGCCTCCACGACGGCACGGGCCGACTGCCGATCGAGCGTCACCCCAAGCGCCTCCGCACGGACCAGCACGTAGTAGCACCCACCATACGCGACGTCGACCGACACGGTCCCGTAGCCCGGCACGTCAAGTGCAAGGTCGAGCGATTCCACGAACGAGGCAACGCCATCGATGGTGACGCGGTCGCAGTGGCCGTCGCTGCACGTGGCACGGGCGTGCACGAGGCCTGCAGCAGTTTCGAGCACGACATCGGTGACAGGTTCGATCATCGCCACGCTGCCCGTTTCGAGCAGAGCAGTCACGACGCAGATCGTGTTCGATCCACTCATTGCATGAGCTCGGTCGGCTTGCAGAATCACAAAACCCGCATCGGCGCCCTCGACCGTGGATGGATAGATCACGTTGGCACTGGCCTGTGGACGACCGCGTGGCTCAGTGGTGAGGTACCGGCGGATGCTGTCGTCTTCCTCGTTGATGTAGCGCAGCTTCTCGCGCATGGTGAGACCCGGTATCGGAAAGACGCTGCCGAGGTAGCACGTGCCTTGCTCGCCTTCGGCATGCACCTCGACTGCCTGAAAGGTCCGTGTGGCACGCATCGCGGACTCGGCTCAGGCCTTGCCGGTTGCGGCGAATGCGGCGATCGCTGTATCGAGGATCGTAACGAGTTCTGACTGCGCCTCCGCAGTGAGCCCCAACAGCGGCCGACGCACCGGACCGCAATCGACACCCAAGTACTTGAGTCCCGCTTTGACCTTCTGGTTGTAACTGCCAGCTTCCATGTGCTGGATCCACGGTAAGAGCGCGGCGTACTGCGCACGGGCCAGATCGGTGTTGCCGCTGAGCATGGTAGATGTGAACGAAACATGCTGTGCCGGGAGCACGTTGGCCGTGCCGGCCAGCCAGCTGCGCACTCCCCACGCCATGTAGTCGAAGCACTGATCGTCTGATCCACACATCACGGTGATCCGACCTTCGTACCGGTGCTTGAGTGCCAAGAAGCGTGAGAAATCGCCGCTCGACTCTTTGATCGCAATAACCTCGGGGATGTCAGCCAGCTCATCGAGTGCATCGAAGCCGAACTCGATGCCGGCACGAGCGGGATAGTTGTACAGCACCACGGGAAGACCGCCTTCGTCGATGACGGCGCGCACGTGCGCTGCTAGTTCGTGCTGGTTCGGTAGCGACGTGGGCGGTCCAGCGAGCATGACTGCGTCGTAGCCGAGTTCGCGGGCGATGTTCGCGAAACCGATCGCGTCACGGGTCGCGCCGGCATTGCATCCGGCAATCAACTGCGCGCGGCCATTCACGATGTCGCGTGCCAGTGAGAACTGAGCATCTCGCTCATCACTCGTGAGGGCGTAATACTCGCCAGTCGTGCCCGCGACCACCACGCCACGAACACCACCGCGAAGCTGATACTCGATGACATCTGCGTAGCCCGCTTCGTTCACCGATTCGTCCTCGTTGAACGGCGTCGCTACCGGAACATATACACCTTCGATGTCCATTGATCTCCTCATATTCAAGCCGCTTGCTCCCGGGTCGAGCCTTAGCGTGTCACCACAGAACACAGGTCAACGACTGTACCACTGCGGTTTCTGCACCGACCTGCTAGCCGAGGGCCATCATGCCGACACCGACCGAAGCCATGATGAGGCCGACGAACTGCCACCAACGCAACCGTTCGCGGTTGACGATCGCCGAGATCAGCACAGCCGCCGCAGCAAACTGCGAGGCTGCCACCGAAACCGGCCCGGCCGAGCCGTACCGATAGCCGAGTTGGAGTGAACCCATCGCCAAACCGGCAAGGAGGCCCGTGCTGATCGAGGGTCCACGCGCAGGCCGAGTGGTGACGATCCATGGGCCCTTCAGGAACGGGGCCGCGAACGAGAGCGTCACGAGTCCCGCGAGCCGCTGGATGGGAACCGGCGCAAGTCCCGCAGTATCGGCAGTGAGGTCGAGCAGGGTGAACGACAAACCGATGCCCACACCCGCCACGAAGCCAAGGATCAATCCCGTACGGATGTTGCCGCGGCCACCGGGGTGATACGTGCTGAATCCCACCGCAGAAATACCGATGAGGACGCCGACGCCCGACAAGAGACTCAGCCCTTTGCCGCGAAACAGATCCACGACCACGGGCACACATGCGGTGAGCACGGAGGCGACGGGAGCAACGATTCCGATCGAAGCTCGGCGGTAGGCCACATACAGACAAAGCAGGCTGAGGCTGATCAACACGCCCGACAAAATTGCATATGCAACATCTGCGCCAATCAGATGAAACGGCTTCATCGTGAGGAAGAGCGGCGTGAAGATGAGCGCAACCAAAAGGGCCGTACGTGTGACCGCAATCGAGGGTTGGACAAGCGACGCACGGGTCGCGAACACATCTGATGCCCCGAACATCAGAGCCGCTATGGCGCCAAAGAGAATTCCCACGTCAGTTTCCGCGTCGCATGTTGTCTGCTACTGGCCAGGCACGGCGCGATGAGCGAGCGACGGCGGTACGCCTTGGGGCTGCTCGAGCCCGTGGCGCGTGCCGTGGGTGCCCGAGTAGGACGCGCGTTCAGCTGGCGACCAACCCTGGAGCGCGTCGTCGGGCAACCTGAAGACCTGCACTCGCAAGGGATTACAGTTCGGCTCGGCGTCGGAGCCCTCGCCCCACAGCGGCACCGCGAGATCGCCACCCGGACACAATGAGATGGCCATCAACAGATCGATCTCGGCCAGCATCTCGACGTGATCGCCTGGCACCGCCGGGCATGTCTTCATGAAGTAGCGCTTGTCGTCGGGCATCAGACCCGTGACCTGGAACAGATTGATGACATCGTGCACGTCGAACTCGGTGAGCCCGAACCGCGTCACTGCGCGGACCAGGTTCGAGTGACAGTGGAAGTCATACGGCGCGCCGGACAACATCTGGTTCACGTAGGGATCGCAGCGCGTGCCGAGCAGATCGTGGCAGCCCGCATCGTCGTCGTCACGACCGTATTTGAGCGTGTCGACCAGCAGCGTCGCCATCGGGCGCAGGAACGGCAGGTTCGACCACAGTCGATGGCCTTCGCTGACGTGCGTGCCGTAGAACTGCCGGGTACGCGCTGCCCAGAACCGCTCCCGCGGATCAGTACGACTCCAGAGATTGAGGTCGACAACCTGTGGTCCGTCGACAGTCGTGAAGCGCACGACGTGACCGGCAGGCACCTCGAACGCGAATCCAGACCGTACCGGTACCACCGTGTCGAGCACACAGACCCGCGTCGACTCGTCCACCGACGTGATCCGCGAAAGAACGGCCGCTGACGGCACCAATGGGCTGTCGACACTGGCGACATATGACGGAGAAGGCATAGCGGCGACCTTGGCCTAGACGACGTTGATTTCGCGACGAATACCGTGGGCCGTGAATCGATCGACCGAGAAGGCCGATACATCCACCGCAGGTGTGCGGCCGAGCACGAGGTCGCGGATGACCTCACCGACTGCGGGTCCGAGCAAGAAGCCATGGCCCGAGAACCCGGTGGCGTAGAAGAAGCGAGGGAGATCACTCGCTTCGCCGATGATGCCGTTGTGGTCGGGGGTGGTCTCGTAGAAGCCCTCCCAACCGCCGGCAATACCAACGTCGAGCAGTTTGGGCGCGCGTCGAGCGGCGACCTCGCCGACGACCTCGAGCCAGTCGCTGCGGAGCGCGATATCGAACCCTGCCGGCTGATCTGGATCGGCCATGCCGAATAACAATCCTTGGCCCTCGCCGTGGAAGTAGAACCCCGTCGTGAAATCGATGGTCATCGGTAGGTGATCGGGCCGACCGGACATGGGCTCGGTGAACCACACGGGTCGGCGCACAGGATCGACGGGCAACCTGACGCCGACCATGTCGCCGATGAGGCGTGACCACGGACCGGCAGCACACACGACGGTGTCGGTCGCGATCCGTCCTTGCGAGGTCACCACGCCGGTGATCGTGTCGCCGCTGCGGTCGATGGCGGTAACGGCGCATTTGGTGAGGATACGTACACCCAAGGCCCGCGCCGCCTGCGCATAACCCTCGACAACGCCACCAGTATTGGCATGACCGTCACGCATACAGATGGACGCCGCGAGTACGTCGTCCACGTTGGCGAGTAAGCACAATTGGCCCGCCTCGGCTGGACTGATCATGCGGCTCGGCACGCCAAGGCTGTTCTGAAGCACCACGCTCTGCTCGAACGTGGAAACGTCTTCGGGCGTGGTAAGCAAGAACAAATACCCGACCTGTTGGAGATCGATGTCGAAGCCAGGACGCACCCCGAAACGCTCGAATGCATCGAGCGAGCGCAGGGCGAGTTCGATATTGACCGCATCGGAGAATTGTAAGCGGACTCCGCCCGCAGCTTTCGACGTTGATCCGCTGCCGAGTTGATCGGCCTCTACGACAACGACGTCGTGATGGCCCGCCTCGGCAAGGTGAAAAGCGGTGCTGAGGCCCATGACCCCACCGCCGATCACAACAACAGAGGCGTGGTTCGGCGCGTCGTTCATCGGACCACAGTACCGAGTGGAGGTGGGGTCTGGATCAGGCGAGGCCGAGGTACGCGTTACGAACAGCTTCGTTGTCGGCAAGTTCCTTCGCCGGGCCCTCGAGACCGATGTGACCGGTCTCGAGAACGTATCCGTAGCTCGCCACGTTCAGCGCGGCCAAGGCATTCTGCTCGACCAGCAAGATGGTGGTTCCCTGTGCGTTGACGCGTTCGATGATCTCGAACACAACATCGACCAACACGGGCGCAAGACCCATCGAGGGTTCATCGAGCAGCAGCAATCGTGGCTGCGACATCAGTGCACGACCCATCGCAAGCATCTGCTGTTCGCCACCGGACAACGTGCCACCTTTTTGAGCGATGCGTTCCTTGAGACGAGGAAAGAGGTCGAACACGCGCTCGAGATCTTCGGCGATGCCGGCCTTGTCCTTGCGCAAGAAGGCACCGAGTTCGAGATTCTCGGCCACCGTCATGCGCGGGAAGATGCGCCGGCCCTCTGGGCTCTGGGCAATGCCAAGCTTGGCAACTTCGTCGCCGCGAAGCCCCGATACCTTTTTGCCCTCGAACATAATCTCACCCTTGCGCGGCTTGATCAGACCGGACACCGTGCGCATGGTCGTAGATTTGCCAGCACCGTTGGCACCGATCAGTGTGACGATTTCGCCCTGATACACCTTGAGCGAGATGCCTTTCACTGCGGCGATGTTTCCGTAGTACACGTGCAGGTCGGTGATCGTGAGCACGGGGGCCGCACCGCCACCACGCATCGTCGTCGCGCTCACTGACTCGGCGCTCATTGACCCGGCGTTCATTGACTCGGCGCTCACTTGGCTGCCTCCGTTCCGGACTTGCCGAGGTACGCCTCGATCACGCGTTGATCAGACCGAATCTCCGCAGGGGTTCCTTCGGCGATCTTGGAACCATATTCCAACACCGTGATCCGCTCGGACACGCCCATCACCACTTTCATGTCGTGCTCGATGAGCAACACGGTGACTCCCCGTTCGTCGCGCACGCGGTGCACGAACGCCGTGAAGGTCGCCGACTCTTGCGGGTTCATACCCGCCGTCGGCTCGTCGAGCAGCAATAGCTTTGGCCGCAGTGCGAGCGCACGAGCAACCTCGAGGCGGCGCTGATCGCCGTACGGCAGATTCTTGGCAAACTCTTCGTCGACGCCGCCGATACCGACGAACTCGAGCAACTCCTTGGCCACTTGGCGCGCTTCACGTTCTTCACGGCGCTGCTTGGGAGTGCGAACAATGGTGGACACGACACCGCTGTGCAGGTGCGCGTGCATGGCCACCATCACGTTCTCGGACGCCGTCATCGCACCGAACAAGCGGATGTTCTGGAAGGTGCGCGCCATACCCGACGCTGCAATCTTGTGCGGCGGGACTCCCAACACGCTCTCGCCATCGAAATCAACGCCGCCATGCGTTGGGCTATACAGCCCGGTGAGCACGTTGAAGAAGGTGGTCTTGCCCGCGCCGTTGGGTCCAATCAGCGCGACGATCGAGCCAGTGGGAATCTGAAAGTCAACGTCGTTGACTGCGACCAGACCGCCGAACTCGACCCGTACCTTGCGCGCATCCAAGAGGATGTCGGTCATGATCCGCCCCCGATTACTTCGATCGCTTGCACCTGTTTGTCCGCCTTCTTCACCTGACGAGATCGCGCGGCCGGAATGAATCCTTCGGGACGGAAGAGCATCATCAGCACCAACACGAAACCAAAGAACATGAACTCATAGTTCTTGAGGTTGATGTGGGTGCCCAGACCACGGTTGACCTGCTTGCCGATGTAGACGAGGCCGGTGTAGTTGAACCAAGTAATCGCCACCCCACCAAGTACGGCACCCCACACGTTGCCCATACCGCCGAGAATGACCGCACACAGCACGATGATCGAGAAGCTGAAGGTGAAGTTGTCTACGTTGACCGTCCCGACGATCGTTGCGTAGAAGGCGCCACCAACGCCACCGGCAATCGCGCCAACCGCGTAAGACCACAGCTTGGTGCGCATCAGTGGCACGCCCATCAGACTGGCGGCGAGCTCGTCTTCACGAATTGCCATCCATGCACGTCCGAGGCGACCATCACGCAGTTTGATCGAGGCGTACATGAACAACGCACAGAACAACAAGATCACGTAGTACTTGGTCTTGTAGTCGCTGGAAACGATGGTCTTGGGGATGCCCGGCAAGATGTCGAGAAAGCCCATACCGATCTTGTCGACCGGACCGATGCCCTTGGTGCCGTTGGTGAGGTTGTACCCGGCCACGTTGTCGCTGTTACGGAATACTTCGGGCAGGATCTCGCCGAAGCCGAGCGTGACCAACGCCAGGTAGTCGCTCTTCAACCTCAGCGTCGGCGCACCGATGACGAGGCCGGCGACGGCCGCAATCGCGGCGGCCGCAAAGATGACGATCCAGAACGAGAGGTGAATACCCGGGATCTTGTGCATCGCTGTACTGAGGAAGTGAATGTTGAATCCGAATTGCTTGCTCGATGGATCTCGAGGATTGACCTGATAGAAGAAGTCAGACATCAGCCATGCCGACGTGTACGCGCCGAACAGGAAGAAGGCCACGTACCCGAGGTCGAGGAGGCCGGCGAACCCCACCACGATGTTGAGGCCGAGGGCGAACAGCGCGTACACCGCGCAGAGCACAACCGTGAACAGCGGAAGCGGTCCTTCGGTGCCAGTGGCAATGTTGGGGATCTGCCACGCCACGAGCAGCGCTGCTGCGATACCGAGATAGCGGGTAATCTTTTGGCCGCGCGCCGTGGTCGGCTGGAATTTTTCGACGAAGGAAGTAAACATCTAGACCTTCTCCTGCTGGTGCTTACCGAAGATGCCGCCTGGGCGGAAGATCACCATGACGATCAAGATCGAGAACATCACGGTCTGCGTCCACTGCTGTCCGAAGAAATGCGGAGCGCCGTCGTTGAGGGCTTGAATGACGCCGAGGAGCACACCGCCGACGACAGCACCGACAAGGTTGCCGACGCCACCGAGTACGGCGGCGGTGAATGCGATGAGGCCGAGCCGGAAACCGGCGTCGTATCTGGTCTGCTGGTTGACCTCGAGGAACAACACGCCGGCAGCTCCAGCGAGCGCGCCGCCGAGCGCGAAGGTAAACGAAATGATGCGGTCGACGTTGATGCCCATGAGCAACGAAGCGTCTCGATCTTGCGCCGTTGCACGCATTGCTTTGCCGACACGAGTCTTCTGGACGATCCAGGTCATCAGCAACAACAGTGGGACGGTTATTGCCACGACCACGATGTACTTGATGCGCACCTCGATCGAACCGAGCTTGATCGACGACGCTGGCAACACACTCGTGCGTGAATGGGGTGCTGAACCATTCATCAGAATGCCGATGTTCTGCAGAATGAAGCTGACGCCGACGGCGGTGATCAGAGGTGCGAGTTTCGGTGCGTTGCGCAGGCGTCTGTACGCAAGTTTTTCGATCACCATGTTGATGAGCGCACACGCCGCCATCGCAAACAGCAAGGTAAGCCCGAGCATCGCCCACGCGGACGCCGAGGACGACTTCTGACCGAGCCAATCCTCGAGAAAGATCGCCCCGATCACCGAGCCGAGCATGAACAAGTCGCCGTGCGCGAAGTTGATCAACTCGATGATGCCGTACACCATCGTGTAACCAAGAGCGATCAGCGCAAACAGCGCGCCGTTGGACAGTCCAATCGTCAATACCTGGGTGAAGATGACTGGATCGGAGGCGAAACTCCAGATGATCCAGGCCACGCCCCCTGCCAGCACTGCCATCCCCAACAGTGACTCAACCTTGAACCGCGGTGCCGAACGTTCGGCTGTTGCCATAGTGAAAGTACCCCTAGTACAGGTTGGGGCGGCCCCTCGCGGGGCCACCCCAACTCAATTATTGTCGTAATGTACTTCTGTCAACTGACCAAGGTCAGCTGACCGGCCATGCCTTGAAGAACGTCTCTACGTTCCCCTTGAGGAGCTGGATCGACATATCGCGAGCGGTCACGTCGCCGTTCTTGTCAATACCGAATTCCTTACCAATGACCGACTTGTCGGCCGGGATGGTGATGCCCGAGAAGGCCTGCTTCAAAATATCCTTGCGGGTGCCGTCTGACTTGGCGATTGCGGCCAAGATGAGCTGCGTCGCAGCGGCACCGTAGATGGCATAAGCCGAGGCCGGGTCATGCCCGTACTTGGTCTTGAAGTCAGTGACGAACTTGCCACCAGCGCCGCCAGCCTTGACCAGCTCACCGGCTGGCAGACCTGCGAACGTGATGTACATGTCCTGAGCATCGGCCAGCTTCTGCACGGTTGGGTAACCAGTGAATCCGTCGGGAGCAACGAGCTTGACGGCACCGCTGTTGGGACCGAACACTGCAACCTTGTCACGGATGAGCTGCTCACCGTTGTTGTCGTTGATGCCACCGAAGTAGAAGCAATCGGGGTTCTTGGCCTTGAAGCCTTCGAACAACGCTGTGTAGTTGGGCTGCTTGGAATCCCATGCGGCCGTTCCGACGACTTCGATGCCGACCTTCTTGGCCTCAGTGGCGAATGCCGTGGCAACGCCAACGCCATACGTCTGGGCATCGTTCAGCACGACGCACTTCTTGACCTTGAGGTCTTGAGCGGCGAACTGTGCACCGGCAGCACCCTGCAGGTCGTCGGTTGCGATGACGCGGCCATAGTTACGAACGCCGGTTGGGTAGTACTTGTCGGGCTCGCCCGGATCCCATGCCTTGGTGATACCAGGGTTGGTGTTGGCGTGGGAGATCATGAGCATTGGGCCAGTTGGATCCTGGTTCAGGACCGGGATCTCGATCTTGGCGCAGCCCGAGTTGTAGGTGCCCATAACAGCGACTTCGTCCTTGTTCGCAACATGGTCGTTGGCGTTCTTGGCGCAGGTTGCGTCGTCCCAACCACCCTTGGCAGCGGTGGAGTTGTCGTACGCCTTCAGCGTGATGCTGAACTTGCCAGCCTTGCCGCCAGCCTGATCAAGCAACAACTGGATTGCGTTGTTGGTGTCGGCCGACGCGTCCTTCGAAGCACCCTGTAATGGCAGGTCGCTGGAAATGACGAGCGCAGCGCCGTCGGCAGCAGTGGTGCCGCCGGTTGTGGTGGGGCCGCCGGTTGCGGTGGTGCCGCCTGCCGGTGTGGTGGATAGCGTTGATTTCTTGTCGCTTCCGCACGCAGTGGCGACCACTGCGAGGGCTACGAGTAGGGCCGAAGCCTTCCTGAGCATCATGTATTGCCTTTCGTTGGCATGGTTTCCTCCCCCGAGGTAAATGAACAACGGCGAGCCGCTGAACATCAACCAAACCGCAAACGCGGCCTTTGGGTCGCGGCACTGGCACCGCGTCCGACGATGATAGTTCTAAATGAACCGCAGAGCAAGGTTCGCGCGCGTTGTTCACACCATCTCTTTGTGTGAACGGCGTCTGACGAAGGTGCGTCGAAAGCGTTAGCTTCGGCGACTATGGACTCCACAGCAGCGGTGCCCCAACCAACGCTCGGCGCAGATGCGGCAGGCAGCTGCGAGATATTGCTCGTTCGTCACGGACGCTCGGCCGACGTGGTGCCCGGATCTGTCGAGTCGGCCGATCCGCCGTTACACACCGAGGGCGTTGCCCAAGTCGCCCGTCTTGCCGAACGGCTGGCACCAAAGCAGCTGCACGCCGTGTATTCATCGCACCTCATGCGTGCGCGCCAGACGGCTGAACCCTTGGCAACATCGCGAGGCCTCGAGATCGGGGTCTTCAACGATCTGGAAGAGGTGCGTCTCGGCGACTGGGCAAACGGCGAATTCCGCCGCCGCGCGTCCGTTCGTGATCCGGAGTTCATGGC
>JAYTWP010000346.1:0-12355 GCA_043743395.1 Actinomycetota bacterium
CGCTGTGCGCGTACGAGCGCTCGGCGAGCGTCGCAGCGCCGAGGGCTATCTCGCTGAGGTCATCGCTGACGCCAACGACCTGCTCCTGATCGAGCATCATTGCCCAATCTGCAGCGCCGCCACTGCGTGCGGCGGTCTGTGTCGAAGCGAGCTCGAAGTGTTCCAAGCGGCACTTGGCCCCACGGTAAGTGTCACCCGCGAAGAGCACCTGCTCAGCGGCGACGCGAGGTGCGCGTATCGAATCTCAGGCGTACCCACGCACGACTAACGGCCCCAGTCAGGTGGCGGCAACGTGCTTGGACCGACGTGCTCGTCCAGCCAATCATTCAGTGCCCCAGCTCCGTTCCAGCCGTCACGGACCTTCTTGACGACTGCCGAGGTGTGCAGCCACGGCTGAGGTGGCCACGACATGAATGCGGTCAGCCCTTTGCGGCGTAACAGCTCGATCCGCGGATGATCCTTCGGAAAGCCCCGTGGCGCTGTCTTCAGTTCGCTCATCGCGCCAATCGTGTACTTCTTCTTGACGAGCTGCGCGCAGATGGATGTGATCTCGGTGCCCCGATGGTCGTCGTCGACTGCAGCTCGAAATCGTTCGAGTTGATCACTGGCCATGTCGTAATAGCCAGAACCGAGCATGAGGCCGGCGGCTGAGAACTGCACGTAGTAGATCGCACCGCCCTCCCGTTCACCGACCGCGCCGATCTGCTCCTTGTACGGAGGCCTGCCCTTCGCGAAACGGGCGTCGTTGTATGGACGAAAAATGTTGAACGGACCAAATTCGTCGAGCGCGACGAGCAGGTCGATCATTGCACCTTTGACATGTGTGTCGAAGGTGCCCCTGCGGGCCGTCCAATACGCCTTTGAGTTGTCGGCCGCCAGACCTTCGAAGAAGTCGAGGGCGTCCGAGGAGAATCCGCTGAACGCCATCGCGAATCTGCGATCGCCTTAGACGACTTCGGCGATCTGCATAACAGGCGCGGCGTTGGTGTAGTTGGCGACGTCAGCCATGACATCGCCAGTTGCGGGCAACGCCATCGCAGCTTGGAACTGATCCATCGACTCGAAGAAGAAATGCACGGCGGCGACATATGGACCGGAGATGCCCTTATCGATTTCGCCGCCCACGTTCCACGACGAGCACGCCAATGGGACGTGAGTGTTCCTGTAGTAGTCGTGGTCGAAGGTGATGCCGTCGCCACTTGGATAGAGAACGCTGACTCGAATCATGTGCGCGACCGTACCCGACGGATGCCACACGCCGTGCACCGATGCGTCGTGGATGCTCGGGCCCTAATGTGCAACTATGACCGACTTCCTCATTGGCGCACAGATTGATGCCGCGAAACACGAACGTACAGGCACCAACGCTGTGGTTTCGTCGAATGACCTCACGACACACGGCATGATCGTGGGCATGACCGGCTCGGGCAAGACGGGACTCGGGGTCGTTCTGATCGAAGACGCATTATGTGCCGGCGTGCCCACACTGCTCATCGATCCGAAAGGCGACCGCACCAACTTGTGCTTGACCTTTCCGGGCCTGACTCCGACCGATTTCCAGCCGTGGGTCAATGAGGGCGATGCGCAACGCGCAGGGCAGAGCGTCGCCGACTTCGCCGCCGCGCAGGCCCGCGCATAGACCGATGGTCTTGCTGGCTGGGGATTAGGTGCCGCAGACATCGCGGCTCTTCGGCGGAACGTTGAGTTCACCATCTACACGCCGGGCTCGAACGCTGGCATCAGTGTCAACATCATCGGCTCGCTGCAGGTGCCTGCCGACACCAATGATGTGGAGGTTGTCAGCGATGAAATCGAAGGATTCGTCAGTGTGCTGCTCAGCCTGGTCGGCATCGAGGCCGATCCTTTGAGTAGTCGCGAGCACATCCTGCTCTCGAACCTCATCGCAAATGAATGGAGCAACGGCCGGACTCTCGATCTGGCAACGCTCGTCGGCATGGTAGCGACGCCACCGGTGCGCAAACTCGGTGTCTTCGATCTGGATACGTTCTTCCCGCCAAACGATCGGATGGCGTTCGCAATTCGGCTCAACGGTTTGCTCGCTTCTCCGTCATTCGCAGCATGGTTGACCTGTCCACCCCTTGACGTCTCCTCGATGCTGCGTACCGCCGAAGGTAAGCCGCGCTGCGCCATCGTGTGTACAGCGCACCTCAGCGATCAAGAGCGACAGTTCGTCACGACCTTGATTCTCTCGTAGCTCGTGACATGGATGCGCCGCCGGAGCGGCACCACCGATCTCCGCGCCTTGCTCTACATGGATGAGGTCGCCGGCTACTTGCCGCCGACAGCCGCACCGCCCACAAAGAAGCCAATCATGACACTGATCAAGCAGGCCCGCGCCTTTGGTGTCGGTGTTGTTCTATCGACACAAAATCCGGTGGACATCGACTACAAGGCTCTCTCGAACGCAGGTACCTGGATGATCGGCCGACTCCAAACCGAACAGGACAAGCAACGCCTGCTCGACGGAATGAGTGCGGCCTCCGGCGGTGTCGACATCGGTGCACTCGGCGCCACCATCGGCGGCCTTGCGAAGCGAGAATTTGTACTGCGGCGAGCCGGTCGGGACCAGCCAGAGGCCTTCACCACGAGGTGGGCGATGAGCTACCTACGCGGACCGCTCACGCGTGACCAGATCGCAATGATCATGAGCGACCAAAAGGCTCAGACGGCGGGCGCGTCACCAAGTTCGCCCGACCCGTCCGTGACTGCATCTGTGACTCCACCGGCGCCTGGATCTGTGGCTGGAAAAGATGAAACTACGGTCATGCCCGACATTGCGAGTGGCATCCCGGTGCGTTGGGCCGACATCGCCGCACCGTGGTTGACAACAGTTGGCGGCCACACTCGGGGAAGTCGGCTCGAGTCGGCGATCGTCGCGCGGGTGGCCTTGCGCTCTGACGACGACAAGGCCGCGCTCAAGGACAAGAAGTTCTGGACACGGATCGAGCGCGACCTCCTCGACTTTCTCGTGCGCAGCCGCACCGTGGAACTCCAGACGAACCGCGAACTCAAACTGTTCAGTCGCCCCGGTGAAACAGCCGAAGCATTCGCTCTGCGCTGCACCCAATCTGCCGATGCGCAGGCAGATGTCGATAACGCTGCCTTGCGCACCAAGTCAAGGTGGAACGCATTCAGGCCCAGCTGCAGGCCGCCGAAGATCGCGCCGACGTGCTCCGCACCGAGCAGCGCGGGCGACAAAGCCAAGAACTGTTGTCGACCGCCGGCTCGATTCTCGGAGGTCTCCTCGGTGGCAGCAAGCGCAGGGGCGGACTGGTCGGCAGCATCCTCGGCACGGCCGGCACCGCGGCTGGACGGCGTACACGCTCGGCCACTGCGAGCGGACGAGCGACCGCCGCTGAGAACAAAGTCGAGTTGTTGTATTCGCAGCTCGAAGAACTCGACACCGAGCTCAGTAAGGAAATTATGGATATCGATACGCGCTGGAAGGCGACGGCTCAAAACATGACCCCGCTTCCGGTGAGCCTCGAACGGACAGACGTGCGCGTGACGCAGCTCAGCCTGGTGTGGATCCCCGTTCCCTAATGGGAGCAGGCCAGCGAGTCGGTGTCGGGAGCTGGCCGACCAGTAGTATTTGCTGCCATGGCCAATCGACTCGGGGGGAAGGTCGCGCTCATCACGGGCGCGGCTAGTGGAATCGGCAATGCCATCGCTGCCCGATTCCTCAGCGAAGGCGCTTCAGTCGTGCTCACCGATATCGACGAAGCCGGAGCGGAAACGGTCTCCCGCATGGATGCCGATCGCGCCTGTTTCGTGCGATGCGATGTCACCCGAGAAGCCGACGTCGCCGCGGCCACACAATTCGCGATCGATCGCTTCGGTGGTCTCGATATCACCGTTGCCAATGCAGGCAAAGGAACATTTGGCTTGATCACCGAGCACTCGCTCGAATCATGGCAGGAGATCATCGACCTGTGCCTGACAGGCGTGTTTCTCACCGTCAAGCATGCCGGACGCGTCATGCGCGACGGCGGTTCGATCATCAACATCGCCTCCCTCAACGCCATCCAACCCGCCGAGGGCATGGTGGCGTACTGCACGGCCAAGGCCGGTGTGGCAATGCTCACGCGTGTGGCGGCGATGGAGTTAGGTCATCGTCGGATTCGCGTCAACACGATTGCACCTGGCCTCGTCGAGACCAACGCCACAGGCGCGTTCTGGATGATTCCTGGCATCGTTGACGAGTTTGTCGACAACACGACCGTGGGCCGATTCGCGCAACCCGACGACATTGCTCAGATGGCCGTATTCCTTGCAAGCGACGAATCCACGTTTGTCAGCGCCGGTTTTTACAGCGTCGATGGCGGTGCATCCACTGGGCGTTATCCCGATCTCCCAGGTGCGTTTGCGCGGCTGGGAGATGCCACCCCAAATGAGTGAAACCGTCATGTTGGCCGACCCTGAGCGACTTGGCACCGCGTACTGGCGACAGTGGAGCGCGAGTGCGATATCGAACATGGGCGACGGCATCAACGCCGCCGCGCTGCCTTTGCTCGTGTTCTCACTCACCCGCGACAGCCGACTGATTGCTGGCGTTACCTTGGTTCTGACGCTGCCGTGGTTCGTGCTGGCGTTGCCGGTCGGCGTCGTGGTCGACCGATACAACCGCCAAACACTGATGGTGTCCACCAACCTCGTACGTGGTGCGCTCTTTGTCGGCCTCACCATCACGGCCGCGACCGGGACCCTGCACCTCTGGCTGCTCTACCTTCTGCTACTCGGGGTCGGGATCTGCGAGGTCATCTTCGACAGCTCAGCGCAGGCGTTCCTTCCTGCGCTGGTGACGGTTGATCAACTTCCCAAGGCGAACGGTCGGCTGTCGATGGCCGAGACCGTGGCCAACTTCTTCCTGGGCCAGCCAGTCGGCGCAGTGTTCTTTGCCCTTGCGGTCGGTCTACCCTTCGGCTTGGACGCGGCCAGCTTTCTGGTCGCAGCAGTGTTGGTGGCGTCGATCCGACTCAGACCCGGTGCATTGCCGTCGCCCGCGAATGTGGGCGAGCAGACCAAGACATTTCGTGCCGAGATCACGGCGAGCGTGCGCTGGCTGTGGGGCCATCGCGTCTTGCGCACGCTCGCGATCATGTTGAGCGCAGCCAGCCTTGGTTTCATTCTTGGCGTCAGCGTCTTCGTGCAGTTCGCACTGGAAACGCTGCATGTCAAGCAGCGTTGGTACGGCGCCCTGCTGGCCCTGATGGCCCTTGGCGCGATCTTCGGTGGATTGGTCGGCGACAGAGTCGTCAAACGACTTGGGCGATCGGCCTCGATGCGGCTGAGCTTCGTCGTCATGGGAGTCACCGCGATCGCCATGGGCCTTGCTCCGAATTACTGGTTCGTCGCCGCCTTCAGCTTCGTCGAAGTACTCGGCACGATGGTGTGGAACGTCGTGACGGTCTCGTTGCGCCAGCAGATCATCCCGAGCCACTTGTTCGGTCGGATCAATAGCGTCTACCGATGGATCGGCACCGGCTCGACTGCCGCTGGCGCGCTCATCGGCGGTCAGCTCGCCTACTCTTTCAACCTGCGCACCCCGTTCGTGGTAGGCGGCGCGACGATCTTGGTCTGCTTCGCATTCTTCGGCCACCTGCTGAGTGAGGAACGCATCGAGGCAGCCGTCGCCGGCAATGACCGCATGACGTGAGCGTTTCAGCTTGCGCGCCGAGCCTCAGCGTTTCCCCTCAGCGTTTCCCCTCAGCCCTTCGGCTCAGCCCTTCCGCTCAGCTGGCCACGCCACGCACGCCAGCACCGCCGTCGATGACATAGGTCTCTCCGGTAATCCAGTTGGCGAGATCACTGGCGAGGAACGTGGCCAAGTTGGCGATGTCTTGTGGCTCGCCTAAACGCCGAAGCGGCAGCGCAGCGGCCAACGAATCGCCAAAGTTGTCGACGAGAAACGCCGCAAAGTCGGTTTGAACCAGCCCAGGGGCGATGCCCACCACACGGGTGGGGCCAAGTTCCCCGGCCAGCTGACGAGTCAGATGGATGAGCGCTGCCTTGGTCAGGTTGTACACGCCGAGTCCACTCTCACCGCGAAGTCCGCCGACCGACGCGATGTTCACGATCACGCCCGGCGTTTCCTTGAGGGCGAGTTCCCAAGCGGCCTGACACCAGAACACAGGCCCGCGCAGATTGACGTCGAACGTCTTGTCATAGCGCGACGGGTCCACACCGAGTGTCTTGCCGTAGTAGGGATTGGTAGCGGCGTTGTTCACGAGGATGTCGAGGCGACCGAAGCGGTCGATCGTGGCCTCCACGCAACGGCGTGCTGCATCGATGTCGCCAGCGTTCGCGGCAAACACTGCGGTATCACCCTGCATCGTGCCCGCGGCTTGCTCGAGCTGGTCCTGCTTGCGCGAACTCAGCATCACCTGGGCACCAGCGGCCGCGTATGACGCCGCGATCGCCCGCCCGATCCCCTTCGATGCACCCGTAACGAGCGCAACCTTGCCTGCGAGTGAAATTTCCATCAGCGCAAACTAGCCCGAGGCAGGCGTGGGACCGCCACGGGGTTCGGGGGCGTCGTGGGTCAGCACGCTCACCGCTACACGTCGAACCCGGCGGCCTTCGACTTCGATTGCAGAAAACCGCCAGCCTGCGAAATCGACGCTCTCTCCGATTGCGGGAACATGCTCGAGTGTGCCGAACAAAAACCCACCGATGGTCTCCCAATCGTCGTCGGGCAGGTTGAGTTCGAGCAGATCGTTGAGATCGCTCACCGACATACCACCATCGACGAGGTAATCGCCGTTGCTCAGGCGTTCGACTTCGTCGTCTTCGGCGTCGTGCTCATCGACGATCTCACCCACAAGCTCCTCGAGGCAGTCCTCGAGCGTGATCAGGCCAGCGATCGCACCGTATTCATCGGCAACGAACGCGAGGTGAAATTTGAGAGCCTGCATTTCGCGCATCAGGCGGCTCACCGGCTTGTTCTCCGGAATCACGACTGCGGGCCGCACCGTGTCGCGTACCGGCGATGTCCCCTTGCCCTCGCGCTCGAGACGCATGAGATCTTTCGTATAGGCCAGGCCGATGACATCGTCGTCGGCACCCTCGCTGAGCACAGGCAATCGACTGACGCCGTTATCGATCGCAACGTCGAGCGCCTCGGTAACAGTGGCGTCGAAATGAACAACGACCATGTCTGGTCGAGGGACCATGATCTCGCGTGCCACGGTGTCACCGAACTCGATCACGGACTCGATGAGCAGGTGCTCTTCAGGTTCCACCACGCCTTCGTGAGCGGCCGTCTGCACGATGCCCAGCAGTTCCTGCTCGGAGACGAACGGACCCTTCTCGAGTCCCTTTCCGCGGACGATGACGTTGGTGAGCCAGATGAGGCCACGAGAGATCCATCGCAGCGGCGGAAATGCAACGAGCGCAGCGGTCGGTCGAGCCGTGGCGAGGGCAGCACGCTCGGGATATTGCACCGCGTAGGTCTTGGGCACAGCCTCGGCAAACACGAAGAACACGAGCACGTTGATGAACACGCCCATCACGACACCCCACGCGCCGAAGAGATCGTCGAACACGATCGCCGTCAGTGTGGATTGCACGATCTGGCAGATGAATACCGTCAGCAGCAATGGATTGATCCATCGCTCTGGCTCGCTGACGAGTTTGACGAGCACCCTCGCAGACCGGTTGCCCTTGTCGACGAGCGACGCGGCCTTTGGTTTGGTCATGCGCGAAAGGCCCATTTCGGCGACCGAGCAGAACGCAAGGAGCACGAGCATCAGGAAGATTGCGACGAGCATCCACACGTCTGTGGATGAAACTTGAGTGGCGATCACGCTGGTGTGGACTCCTGTAGAAAGCCAGTCGGCGCTGGGCCATTCCAGTGCAGTTGCTCGAGCAACTCGAGTTCACGACGACGCATCACTGTGGTTTCGTCCGGCTCGGCGTGGTCGTAGCCGAGTACATGCAAAATGCCGTGCACCACCAACAGTGCCAATTCATCGTCCAACGTTCCGGCGTGTTTTGGCGCTTGGGCTGCCGCGACCTTGGGACAGATGACAACGTCACCCAGCAGCATTGGCAGATCGGAAGGATCCAGTGGCGCACGGTCGGGGCCCCGGGTCGCTCCGGAACCGATCGGTGCCAAGTCGAGATCCGCAGCATCGATCGGAAATGAAAGTACGTCGGTCGGGCCAGGCTGACCAAGGAACGATTCATTGAGCTCGGCGATGTCAGGCTCTGCGATGAAAATGATCGACATCTCGGTGCCTCCGCGAATGCCCTCTGCAGCGAGCACGCGCCCAGCGAGCAACTGCCACCGCAGCAGATCGATCGCGACGTCGCTTTGCTCGTCAGAGACAAAGACCTCGGGGTCTACGTCGCCGCCAACTCTGCGTTTGCCGCCGAGACGCGGCCGCGATGACTCACCCACGCCGACCCCGATTTGACGGCTCGACAGCGACCGTTGAACGCTCATATGCGGCAACGATGTCGCCAACGATGCGATGTCGAACCACATCACCGGCACCGAGATGCACGAAACTCAGCCCCTCGATCCCGGTAAGCAGCCGTTCGAGACCAGACAGGCCGCTTCGGCCATCGGGTACGTCGACCTGTGTGGTGTCGCCGGTGACCACGACCTTCGAACCGAAGCCAATGCGGGTAAGAAACATCTTCATCTGTTCGGGCGTGGTGTTCTGCGCCTCGTCGAGAATGATGAAACTGTTGTTCAACGTGCGACCCCTCATGAACGCGAGTGGCGCAACCTCGATCGCCTGGCGTTCGATGAGCTTCTGCGTTCCTTCGGCCTCGACCATGTCGTACAGCGCGTCGTACAACGGGCGCAGATAGGGATCGATCTTGGCCATCAGGTCGCCGGGCAAGAATCCGAGCCGCTCGCCCGCCTCAACGGCGGGCCGCGTCAGAATGATTCGCTGCACTTGCTTGCTCTGCAAGGCATGCACTGCCATGGCGATCGCGAGCCAGCTCTTGCCCGTGCCCGCAGGTCCGATGCCAAAGGTGATCACGTTCTCGCGAATCGCGTCGATGTAGCGCTTCTGGCCAGCCGTTTTGGGGCGCACAGAGCGGCCCTTTGCCCCCCGCAAGATGTCGTCGGTGAGGACCTTGCTTGGCAACTCATGCTGTTTCACCATGTCGATCGAGCGCGACACCATCGTGCTATCGAGGTGTTGGCCGCGTTGCAGAACGAGCACGAGTTCCTCGAACAGCTTTGCTACTTGCTCCGCATCGTCACCTGCAAGGCTGATCTCGTTGCCGCGGATGATGACGCTGGCTCCTGGGAACGCCTGTTCAACCTGCCGAACGAATTCGTCGCGGGCCCCTACGAGCGATGACATCAGATGTGAACCGGGGACAACGACGGTAACCGTAGTGCCGAGAGGGGTCATGGAACCCGGGCCGTCGATGGCGTCATCGCATCTACCGTAGCGCCGAACACCGTCCACATCGCGCAACTCGAGCAGCGGTTCTGGGGTCATCGGCAATGGCGGCACACTCGCTTCGGTGGCACCTTCGGCGCAAGTTCACTCTTTGCGGTTGATTTGCCACAAAGGTATAGATTTTGCGCTCAACCTGGCGTAAGGTTCACCCCAAGGACAGCACGACACGTCGAAACACCAACAGATAGCGGCGTAGAGACCGCTATTTGTGACGTTGGACTGTAACGACGAAGCAGGCCAGGACAGCAAGGGCGTGGGCGTGACGCGAGGATTGCAAATGAGAGTGTGGTGGTTCCCAACGATCACCGCGTGTGCCGCGCTCGTGACCATGCTCTCGACGTCGCTCGGAATCCAAAACACCCTGTATGTCGCCGTTGCAATCCAACTCGTCCCGATCAGTTACGTCTCGCATCGGCTCAATCTCATCGGGCGCAGCCTGTTCCTCGCGCTCTCGTTCGTGGGCACCGCCGATGCGGCGTCGACGGTACTTCGCTGGACCTTGTCGAACGAGTTCGCAGCGCGCGCGGTCGCCAACGTACTTGGTGCTGTATCTGCGTTGCTGGTGGCGGCCGGCATCGCTGTCGTGGCTCGAAACCGCCGCGGTCGCGACTTCTGGGGCGTCGTTGCCGATGCAGGCATCGTTGCATTGGGAAGCTGGCTCCTCGGATGGATCACTCTCGTTCGGCCCGCGATCGACCGGCTGGACCGCAATCCGTTGCTGACTATGGCGCACGACGGATACGAACCGCTCGGTTCGGTCGTTCTGTTCTTGCTCATCCTTGTGCTCTTCTCCGACACCGCCCGCTCCCACGCCGTTTGGTTCGTGAGTGCCTCCATCACGATGGCGCTTGGTTCCGATCTGCTCATCGCAATGAGCGACGCTGGCCACGTCCACGATGTCAGCAACACGGCGCGGGCGCTGAACATGGTCGCTTATGGCTTCGCGTTCTCGACGCTTCTGCACCCGAGCATGCGGACCATGTCCGAACGTCAACCCATCGGCCCGCATCGACCCATGGTGGGTCGCATCATTGTCACTGCGACGGCATTAGTCGTACCGATCATGGTGGCATCAGCCACCGTGCCACATGGTCGACTCGACCTCGTCGTTCGCACGGTCTCGGTCGGTGCACTCGCCTTGTTGGTGACCGTTCGAATCATGCACGCTGTTCGTGAAAATCGTGCGGCTCAGGAAGAACTGCTGCAATCCGCACAAACCGACCCGCTCACCGGCCTCCCCAATCGGGCACGCCTTCTTGAACATGTGAACGCCACACTGCGCGAATCCTGGAAGGGCGAGGCACACCCGACCTTGTTCTTCATCGATGTCGACCGGTTCAAGAACATCAACGACAGTCTCGGCCATACCTCAGGCGATCAGGTGTTGTGCACCATCGCCGATCGGCTCCGCCGCGCCGTCCCGGCCCGCGCCGTCGTTGCACGGATTTCGGGCGACGAGTTTGTGGTGCTGGACCCGGCGTCACCTTCTCTCATCGAGGCGATGAGTTTGGCCGAGCTGCTGCTCGAGGAGTTCCACGAGCCGCTTCCACTGACAGCCGGCGACGTCTTCGTCACCGCAAGTATCGGCGTAGCGCGCTCTGACCCACAATCGCACCGCAGCGCCGACCTCCTCCTGCGTCACGCTGACACGGCGATGTACCAGGCCAAAGACGCCGGCCGAAATTGTGTCGCTCTCTTCGATGACTCGATGCACGAACGCGTGGCTCATCGCCTCGCCGTGGAGACCGCCTTGTTCAGAGCGCTCGACCGCCACGAACTGCGCATGTTCCATCAACCGATCCTGGAAATGACCACCGGCGACGTCGTAGGCTTCGAGGCCCTCATGCGTTGGCGACAGGGCGACGGCACCATCGTGTCACCGGCGGAGTTCATTCCGATCGCCGAGGAAACGGGCACCATCATCGCAATCGGCTCGTGGGCATTGCTCGAAGCGCTGAACCAATTGCGCGAGTGGATCGACGAAGGCGTCTGTTCGGCAACGGCGTCGATGTCGGTCAATGTGTCACCTCGACAGCTGGCGGACCCGAACTTTCCAGCGATCGTCTGCGAGGCCCTCCAACGCTCGAAGGTTCCGCCCCATCTCCTCTGGCTCGAGATCACCGAAGGAATCATGATTTCAGAGCCCGAGCTCGCTTTGGCCACGTTGCGTCGGCTGCGATCGCTCGGTGTACGAGTAGCTCTCGATGATTTCGGGACCGGATATTCGTCGCTGTCGTTGCTGCAGAAGTTTCCCTTGCAGCGGATCAAGATCGACCGGGCCTTTGTGCAAGGCGTCGCTGACAACGCCAATGATCGTTCACTTGTGCGCACGATCATTGCGATGGGCTCGTCGCTCGGACTCGACATGGTCGCCGAAGGCGTGGAGACCGTGCAGCAATTGCAGGTGCTGAGTGAACTCGGTTGTACGAAGGCGCAGGGCTACCTGATCAGCCATCCGATTCCAGCAGACGCGATGCGCAGCACCGTCACGGCGCTCGAGCGTATGGGCGCGTGGCCCGGCGTGAGCGCGGTAAGACCGTCACTCGTGGCAGCACGAGAGAAGTCCATCAGCTGACCCACTGAGGTCAGCGCTCGGAGCGACCGACAGCCTCTAGTCTTCGGGTTGCAAGCCGGGATGCGCGGCGATTGCGTCGACCGCTTCGGGGTTGGCGATGGAGTCACGGTTACGGACGACACGGCCGTTGACCGCATCTGCGACCGCTATCTCGACCAGCTTGCCACTGAACGTACGCGGCAGATCGTCCACCGCAACGATGACAGCCGGCACATGGCGCGGGCTGAGCGCAGCGCGGATAGTCGCCTTGATCCGTGCGACGAGCGCATCATCGAGCACACGCTGACCAGCAAGCTTTACGGCGATAACGATGCGGACATCGTCATCGACC
>JAYTWP010000347.1:0-3260 GCA_043743395.1 Actinomycetota bacterium
AAGTACCGGGACCCGGGATCGTCGGAGGTGGACCGGGGTCGTCGGAGGGACCCGGGGTCGTCCGAGGGGGCCCGGATCCGACTCGGCGCCTACTGACGCGCGCTCTAAGCCGACAACACCTCGGCGACGCGATCGACCGTGCATCGGCGATCGGCTGCAGCGCACGGTGCGCGAGGATTGCCGTATGCCCGATCTCGCCGATGTCCGATCATTCCTTGCCGACGAGCATGGCCTCGCTGTCGTCAGCACTGTGCAGACCAGTGGCACCCGTGTGCTGTCGAGTGTCGTGAACTGTGGTGTGCACCCGCATCCACTGACGGGTGAGGAGTGTGTGGCATTCGTGTCGCGTGGCTCCGCGGCGCGGCTTGACCACATTCGAGCCGGCTCGGATGTGACGATCACCGCCCGCCGCGGGTGGCGGTGGGTCGGCGTGACCGGACCCGCGCAAATTGTCGGACCCGACGACGGTGCTGCGCTCGACGCCGAGAGCCTACGGTTGTTGTTGCGGACCGTGTTCCAAGCGGCTGGCGGCCAACACGACGACTACGACGACTACGATCGGGTGATGGCCCTAGAGCGCCGGGCCGCCGTCTTTGTCGTGCCGGCTCGCGTCGTCGGCAATCGCTAATCCCTGACAGGCTCCAAGCGCCATCAGATCAGGGGAACGGCGGACCACCGTTGGGGTCATCGGCACCGGGGTCGTCGGCGGCCATGTCGGCACCCATCCCGGCACCACCGAGGTCGAACGAATTCAACGACGCACTGAAATCGGAGGGCGCCTCGAACCCAGCATCGAGGTCGGCGCCGCCAAACGCCACCGTCGGGTCCATACCGCCGATATGTGGGGTCATCGAACCGAGATCGATCTGCTGTAGACCAATCGGTGCGACATCGGTGAAGCCACCACCGGCGATCGGCATGTCCACAAAACCCGTGCCACCACCCACGTCACCACCCTCACCTCCGCCGAGATCGGTGTGCTCGATCAGACCACGGTTGGCAACGTTGAGCTGCAGATCGGACACGGAGATCGTCGAGAGATCACCACGATTCGCGCCGTCGGTGAAACCACCCCCGGCGACGAAGGCCCTGCCTGCACCATCGCCAAGTGACCACCCACCGCCAGAGTCGGCATCGGGATTGACGTAGGCATTCTCTTGGTCACTGGAGTCGTCGGCGGCCTGCTCGTCATCATTCGGATCATCCGCCGGTGGGTCGTCAGCGGCCGGGGCATCGTCGTTGTCGGTGGTGCCTGCATTGGTGTTCGTACCGTCATCACCAGTCGAGCTCGACGGCTCGCTGCCAGCTGCGGTGGGACCAGCAGGCTCACTCGCCGTTGGCCATCCCTGAAGGATCGAGGTCGAGCTGCGCGGCGAAACCTCGTCGGCCTCGAATTCGACGTCATCTTGCACACCGTCGTTGTGGGTTTCTCCGCTACCCGCACGACCCGTGGGCGCGGTCCCCGACTGGACATCGGTCGGAGTGGTGTTCAGATCGCCGATTCCCCCCGGAAGGCTCATGCTCGCGCCGTCGCCCCGCGAGCCTCCCGATGTTGGACTATCCGGCTCTGAGACCGCCGGGTTCGACAAGTTGTCGGCAGCGTCGGCCCACGCCGGTGCCGGATCTGAGTTCGGACTTGCAGCACCCGCACCACCGGCAGCGGTACCGCCGGCTGGCTGCGACGGCGGTGCCTCAGCCGGGTCACTCTGCGGCATCGGCTCGCGGGACCCGTACCCCATGCCCGGGTCCGATCCCCCACCATGACCCGAGCTGGAGTCGTCCGCCGTGGAGCCTTGGCCCGTGCCAGTGCCTCCTGTCGTTGTTCCCCTCCCTAGACCAGTAGCAGTACCGGTACCGGTACCGGTACCGGTCCCGGTACCGTCGCCACGGCCGAGCACAGTGTCGAGCAATTGACCCTGGAGACCCTGCAACTCGGCCCGCGACGCATCGCGCAGTTCCTGCGGGACCGCCGCGTCGTCGAAGTTCGCCAATGCCTCGGCCGCCCTCAACTTGCCGACCGCGGTGCCGCTGTACTCGGCGTCGAACACCGCGTCGTTGAGTTGTGCCTCCTCTTCCGGCGTCGCTTCCACGCCAGCGTGCTGACGCGCCCAGGCATCACCGATCGGGTTCTCGCCATCGGTGGAGACGCGCTGGTACCAGCCTTTGCCCGACTCGGTGCGATCACTCCCCAAGCCGGCCGCGGCGTGTTCGTCGAACACCGGCGACGTCCCGAACTCGATCTCTGTCAGATTCGGTACACCGTCGCCATCGACATCGTCGGCGGTTGCGTTCGGAGGACTCCAAGTCGTGCCGGTGTCCATGCCCCACTCGGATTCCACTGCATCGGAGAAGCCATCATTGTCGGTGTCGGCGTTGAACGGGTCGGTGCCGTGTGCCTTCTCAAACGCGTCTGTCAAACCGTCGCCGTCGCTGTCGCGTGTGCTGTCGCCCGACCTGTAGGTGGACTTCTGATCGTTGATCAGACCCGACAGATCTACCGTGACCGAGCCATCGGCAGCGACTTGACGGGTGGTGCGATCGAACCACTGGGTCGGCGGATCGTTGGGAGCGTCCTCCTTCGGCGCGGCGTCGGTCGGTGCGGTGTCGGCCGGCGCGGCGTCGGTCGGTGCGGTGTCGGCCGAATCATCCCCCTTCTGGTCGGCGGGCCAATCGAGGTCCTCGAGCCGCATCTCGGTGGGGGTCATTGCATCTTTCTCGACGGCCATCTCGCGCTCCTCTGCCCGACGGCTCGTGCGCCATCGTGGCTGTCACCAGTCCACCACATGTGCGTCAGAAAATCATCGTTCGTTGGCGGCGAGAAAGTCCATCGTGGCAACGCATCGCGGGAAGCCCTGCAGTTCGGCTTGCTCGATCACCTCATCGCAATGATCGGCTAACTGCTCGAGCTGCGCGTCACCCGAGCGTCGAGCGATCGTGCCGAACAACGTCACCGATGAGACGAGCTTGAAGTCGTCGGGACTGCCCATCAACGCGGTGAGACCGATGCCGTGAGACACAACCTGTTGCCGCGCTGCTTCGACAATGGCGGTGTAGTCACGTCCGAGTATCGGATGACGAAGGTACGCGCTGGCTTCCTCTGTACAGGTGATGCCGTATTCGATCGCGGTCGGGCTGCGACCGAGCGAGACGATCTGGGGGAAGATGAACCACATCCAATGCGTGCGCTTGCGGCCGGACCGGATCTCCGCAAGCGCTCGATCGAAGTCGACGGGATGATGACTCTCGAAACGTTTCAGATC
>JAYTWP010000348.1:0-1736 GCA_043743395.1 Actinomycetota bacterium
GCAACGGAGTTGGCAGAATATCTACGTGGCGATGCGACAGGAATGCAAGAACTTCGAGAGTCGTACCTACGCGGGCGGCGAGACGGTGCGCAAGTGCAACCTCGATCTCGCCCCGGACGCGCCGTGGCGCTGCCCCGAAAACTGCCATGCCTACGAGCGTCGTCTCGCCGACGTGAATTGGGCGGTTGGCTCGCTCATCACGCCACCAACCCCGCCCGAACCGCCGGGTCTTGACGACGGCACGGCGGCCGCGGTGCTCGATGAGGCCGAAGATTTTCTCAATGAGGTGGGTAAACAGGTGATGGCCGATCTGCGCCGCGGCATCCCGCCGCTCCCCGACGATCGCAAAGGCTTGCGCAAGTACTTCAAGCGTCGTGGCGGCAGGTAATTTCTCCTACGGAGACAGTAGTATTTCGGCGTGCATTCGTTTACCCCCGACGCCGTGCGCGGTTTGCGTTTTGCCGACACCGATCTTCGGTTGGCGGCCCTCGAGCGCTTCGCTGCAGCACCGTTCCCCACCGTGCAAGACGAGATTTGGCGCTACAGCCGCATCGGTGAATTGAATCTCGACTCCTATTCATACGGTGTGCTCGCCACGTCTCTCTCGGGTGCCGATTCGGTGCCTACTCACGATGAGCCCGTCGTCAGCGATCACGCGCTCGATTTGTTCGAAGAACTGAACCTCGCGTTCAACACTTCGTTGTGTCTGCGCATCCCGCGCGGCACCGTGCTCGAAGAGCCAATCGTGATCACGCACGTGCTCAACTCCGATGGTGCGGCGTGTTTTCCTCGCCTCGAGATCAATGCTGAAGAGGACAGTGAAGTCACTGTCATCGAGCGCTTCGTGTCGGCCGACGACATCCGCGGCATCGTCATGCCGGTGCTGCACATTCGTGCTCACCAAGCCGCACGCGTGAAGTACCTCGCGATCAACGAACTCGGCAGCTCGGTGTGGCAGATCGCCAATCAGCGAGCGATCGGCGAACGAGACTCCTCCACGTTGTTGTCAGCAGTGGCGCTCGGCGGCGACTACGCGCGGGTCCGCACCCATGCCACACTCGTCGGCCAAGGCGCGAGCACTCGGCAGGTGGCGCTCTACTTCGCCGACGGTTCGCAGATGCACGACTTTCGCATCACCCAAGAGCACGTCGCCCCCAAGACCACGGCCGACTTGCTCTTCAAGGGTGCGGTCAACGACGTTGCGCGCAGTGTGTACACGGGTCTCATCAAGATCGGTCCGCACGCACGTGGCACGCAAGCGTTTCAGACCAACCGCAACCTCACCCTCAGCGATGGTGCCTGGGCCGAGAGCGTGCCGAATCTCGAGATCGAGACCAACGACGTGAAGTGCAGCCATGCCAGCACCGTTGGTCCCATCGACGAAGAGCAGCGTTTCTATCTCGAGAGTCGTGGCATCCAGCCCGATATCGCTGAGCGACTCGTCGTGCTCGGCTTCTTCGACGAAGTGCTCAGCCAGTTGCCCACGGGCGGACTCGCGGCCGAACTCCGCGAGCGAATCTCACACAAACTGCATCAAGCGTTGGTGCCGGCATGAGCACGTTCGTGGTCGCTGCACTCACCGACATCGAGTCAGGTGGCGTCAAGAAGTTCGAGGTGAATGGCCGCAGTGTGGCCGTCGTGCGCATCGGCGACAAGGTGTATGCGCTCGGCGATACCTGTAGCCATGCCGATGTGTCGCTCAGCGAGGGCGACGTATGGCCCGACTCGAAAGAGCT
>JAYTWP010000349.1:0-9391 GCA_043743395.1 Actinomycetota bacterium
CTCGCCGACGTCGGATCAGAGCAGGGCAACCTCGACCTCATCACGGCGGCGAAACAGACGTTCGGCCCGATCGATCTGTTCTTTGCCAATGCCGGTGTCGGCATAGGTACCGACCTCGGAACCGCTGAAGCGGTATGGGACGCGGCTTTCAACATCAACGTGCATGCGCATCGCTGGGCGGCCAAGCATCTCCTCCCCGATTGGCTCGAACGCGGGCAGGGGTACTTCTGTTCTACTGCCTCGGCCGCCGGCTTGTTGTCACAGATCGGTTCGGCGCCGTACAGCATGACCAAACACGCCGCTGTGGCATTCGCCGAGTGGCTCAGCATCACCTACGGCTCGCGCGGGCTGCGCGTCAGTTGCCTGTGCCCACAGGGCGTCAACACGAACATGCTCCGCCAGGGCGACGAGCCCGGCGTCGGCGGATCAAGCAGTGTGGTGCGCTCGGCCGGAGTCGTGCTCGAGCCGGCCGAGGTCGCCGAGGTCGCACTCTCGGTCATCGAGGCCGAAACGTTTCTCATTGCACCACACCCCGAGGTACTCACCTTCTGGACACGAAAGGTAACCGACTACGACCGTTGGCTTGCGGGCATGCGCAAGCTGCAAGCACGGGTCATGGGCGCATAGGCGTTGGTCGACGCACTCGTGCTCGAACGAATCGGTCTCACGTCCGGCGAGGCAGTCCGGTTTCGCCGCGGCGACACTGGACGATGGATCCAAGGTCGCGTCGCTCGAGTCAACGCTGATGGCAGCATCACGTTGCACGACGTCGACGGCGCGGCGCGCTCGTTGCGACCCAATCGCCTTGAGGTGCGTCGGCCGGGCAGCCGTGGTCGGCTCACGTGGCAAAACGTGGAGAACGTTGCGATCACGTGGGAACAACTCTGCCTCTGGGCCCACGAAACCGAGATCTGAGCAAGCTACAGGTAGGGCCGAGCGGCTGGACGCAATCCGCCGCGACTCCCCCACTGGCGAACGGATGAGCGACACGTCGTACAGTCAGCGCGATGGGAGTACGACTCGAACCGTCCGACGAATACATGCACGAACTCGGCCCTGAGCCGAACTTCAACGAAAGCATGTACATCAACTGCTTCGACCCGACTCATCAGGTGGGCGGTTGGTTCCGTATCGGCAATCGAGCCAACGAGGGTTACGCAGAGATGACCGTGTGCATCTACTTACCCGACGGCAAGGTCGGATTCATGTTCAAGCGACCGACCATCTCCAACAACGATGCGTTCGACGCTGGCGGTCTGACCTGGACGATGGTGAAGCCGTTCGAAGAGTTGCGAATCGACTACACCGGCAAAGTTGTGGTGCTCGACGAGCCGCTGCAGATGTCCAATCCCAAAGAGGCCTTCACGAACAACCCCTACGCCGAGTGCGAGGTGCACATCACCTTTACCGGCCAAGGCAAGCCGAGCATGTTCGGTGGTGAACCAGATGAGCCACACGAAACACCGGGCGAGGAATTCGCCAAAGGCCACTACGAGCAGTTGGTGGAGGCTCGCGGCAGCATCCGCGTTGGAGACCAGGAGTGGGACATCGGTGGCTTCGGTCTGCGCGATCACTCGTGGGGTCCGCGCTATTGGCAGGCGCCGTGGTACTACCGCTGGCTCACTGCGAACTTTGGTCACGATCTGGGTTTCATGGCTAGCCGCGTCGCCAAGAAAGACGCGGCCGGAACGCGTGGTGGGTTTGTGTGGGAGGCCGGCCAGATGCACTACTGCGATCACGTCGAGCTGAGTACCGAGTTCGAGGGCGACGACACATATCACCAGCGGATCACGGGTCTGTTGAAGTCGTCACGCAGCAACCGCGAATGGAACTTCACGGGCGAGGTCATGAACCTGATCCCGCTCCGCAATCGGCGCCAAGACCCCGAAGGGAACTGGCTCGTTACGCGAATCAGCGAGGGCATGACGCGCTGGACAATGGGCGCGGGCGAGCATGAAGGTGCAGTGGGTTACGGGCTCTCGGAGTATCTCGATCAGATCATCGCCGATAAACCCGTGGGCATCAACGAGTAAGGCTGTCGGTGCCCGACCGGGATGTTGATTCAGTCATGTTGCAGGAACCCGACAATGTCCGGGAAGGCTTGGCGATCTTGATAGAAGAACGCATGGCCCCCTTCGTACGCGCGGAACTGCGAGTTCGCGACACGCGACGCGATGGCCTCGCCGTTGGCCGGTGGGGCAATACCGTCGTAGCGACCTGACGCCACGAGCGTGGGGCATGTGATGACGGGCAGCCGATCCCAGACATCGTGGTTGCTCCGAGCTTGCAGCTGCAGGACCTCGCCACGAATCACGTCAGGCGGCTTTTCGTTCGCGCCGCGCTGAGCCATCACATCGGTGAGCATGCGGTCATTCGGATGCCCGGCGAGCCACTCCGGGGTGAACCGATTATCGAGAATGCGCAGACCGATCTCGGCGCGTTCGGATGCCGTCTTAGCGGCGAGTGTATGCAGTGGGTACGACGAGCCGCCGGTACCGCCAGGTGATGTGCACACGAGAGCGAGACGTTCGATTCGTTCGGGATGGGTCACCGCGAGTTCCTGCGCGACCATGCCACCGAAGCTCACACCCACCACGCGGTAGGTAGTCCATCCAACATGCTTGGCGAGGGCGGCCGCGTCCGCTGCGTACTGCGCCATTGTGTACGGCCCTTCGGGAATGGATGTTTGGCCAAGGCCACGCTGGTCGTGGGCAAGCAGGTCGAAGTCCTTGGCAAACACGTTCAACATTGGCTGGCTCGCCGCCAACGTCGCTGCCGAGCCGTTGATGAACAACAGTCGAGGTCGGTTCTGATCCGACGATGCACCATGGCGCTCATAGTAAATGTCGATGTCGTTCAGGTGGGCGCTCGGCACAACACAGCACAGTACTTGCACACAGCGCAACCGGAACGAGTGGGCTCAGTCAGCCGAACCTCGCCCAAGGCTCAGTCGCGGAAGCCCTTGCCGTCCAAGATCTTCTGGGCGTACTTCTCGACTCGCGCCTCACGCGTTGCAACTTGCTTGGCATCTGCGAAGTGCAGGTTGTACGCCCGCTGGCGACCGGGGGTCAGCGTCTCGAACGCAGCCTTGAACTCCGGCTCACGGTCGAGCCGCGCGCGCAGCTCCTCGACAAAGACGAGCGCAGGTGCCGGGCCCACTTCCAGACCTGCGTCCTCGACCTCGATTGCCTCATCGATATATGCCCTCACGATGGCGGCCAGCCGAGTCACATCCTCGACAGAGGTGAAGCAAATACGGCGAGCCGATCGCGAGTTCGGCCCTTGCTCCTCGAGCTTTCCGCCAGCATCGTTCAACAAGGCACCCTTGAAGAACATCAGCGCGAGGAACGCCTTCATCTCCTGCATGATGACGATGTTCCTGCCCTCAGAGCTGTAGCAAGGCTTGCCCCACTTGATCTCCTCAGTCAGCCCACAGCTGAGCAGGATCGCGCGCAGGTCGGTCATCTCCTGGGGCCACTTCTGAGACCGTGCTATGTACGCAGAGACCTTGGGGTTCACCACGACTCCAATTCAATTATCCGTACCGGTGCGTCACAATCCATCTTGGCTTAGTTGAGATTCGTCGATGCCAAGAACCGGGCAGCGACTTCGACATCACCGACGACGTCAACGCTCTCGAGAAGCGCCCGTCGCCACAAGGCCAGCAACAGGTCGCTCGCAGGCCCGCGCAGCGCGCAATCACCCTTGGCATGTTCGCGCACGACGTCGAATCCGTCTGGTGTGCCGTCACTGACGGAGCTCCTGGGGCGCAACGTCCACTCGCCGGCGACGTCCGTGCAATGGATGTGTACCGAACCAGCCACGGGCGCGGCACCTTCAGCAACGTCGTCGACGAAATGAGTGAGAAACTCATCGATACCGTCGCTGGCGAGAGTCGCATCGATCTGTCTGGGCGTGCCAGCCGCTGTGTCGGCATCCCAGCGGTGAACGGCCGTCTCCTGCGCCATACGCCTCAGGATGAAACCCACATCGTGTTGGGCCGACCATGTCCACACCGGCGTGTCGGGATCAGTATTGGCGAGTACGTCGCTCAGGTCGGCGAAGTGTAAGTCGTACGCGGCGAACAACTCATCGTCTCGAACGCGCTCGATGCGCACAACGTCTGCCCACCTCGATGCGCGTTGACGTACGACCGAAGCCCAGAAGTACTGCACTTCGCTGAGGTGCCACACAAGGTCGGCCATGACCCACCCAGGGCACGACGGGACCGGGGCTGCGAGACCCGCGGCACGCGCCGATGTGGCGAATGCTGCACCGTCGCGGGTCAGGGCGGCCAGGTAATCCGATTGTTCCATCACAAAGACGGTAGCGCAGATGCCAATTCGCGCCATTCGGCCATGGGAAGCGCGACCGGGTCCGCGGGCAAGACCTGCACACACACATGGTCGGCACCAGCATCCAGATGCGCCTGCACCCGCGCCACGATTGTGTCGAGTGAACCCCACACCACGATCGCATCAACGAGCCTGTCGCTGCCACCGTCAAGCAAGTCGTCATCACCCCAACCAAGGCGACGAAGGTTGTTGCTGTAATTGGGGAGGCTGAGGTATCTGGACATCGCACGTCGGGCAATGCCGCGCGCCGTTGCCGGGTCGGATTCGAACACCGCCATTTGTTCGGGCGCCAACAACGCATCAGGGCCAATGATCTCGCGTGCTGCGACGGTGTGCTCGACCGGCACGAAGTACGGATGCGCGCCGAGGCCGCGCTCGGCAGACAGTTTGAGCATCTTCGGTCCCAGCGCAGCAAGTACCCGCTGCGGTTGGGTCGATGGTGGCGTGGCAACGTACATGCCGCGATCCATCGCGTCCAGATACGCCACCATCGTGCTGTATGGCTTGTCGTACGAATGACCGTGCACACCTTCGACCATTGGTTGGTGGCTTGCTCCGATGCCGAGTAAGAACCGATCGGGGAACGCTTCGGTGACGGTCTTCCAACCGGCCTGCATCGTCATCGCCGTGCGCGCGTGCATACTCGCGATACCAGTGGCGGCGACAAGAGTGGTCGTGGCAGCGAGCAGCAACGCTGCATTCGCGAATGGTTCGCGGCCAACCGCTTCCGGGAACCACAGAGTCTGATAGCCCAGCGCCTCCAGTTCGGCTGCGGCGTCGCGCGCTTGTGACATCGGCTGCAGGTCGAGTTGAAAGGTCCACAGCCCTAAACGCCCAAGATCCATGTGCAGACTGTAGGTGTCGATCACCGCGCTACCGTCAATCGCCATGAGCAAGCCCACGAGCCCGAGCGCTGAATCACCCCACAACAACATCGCCACGCGCACCATTGGCGGCGTGATCGCGGCGTCGAGCCCTGCCGTCTCTCCGGACGGCGCGCAGGTCGCCTTCGTTGTCGGCAAGGTTGATTTCGAAGAAAACAAGGACAAAGCCCAGGTATGGGTTGCGTCCACCGATGCCAGCACGGCCCCGCGTCCGCTCACCAGTGGCGACAAGAACGACGGCAGTCCCACGTGGTCGCCTGACGGGCTCAGTCTTGCGTTCGTGTCGAGCCGCGGCTACAACAAGCGAGAGGCGACGTTGCGCGTGATCCCGATGGGCGGTCCGGGCGAGTTGCGCACCATAGCCACCATGAACGACGGCGTAGACGACGTCGCATGGAGCCCCGACGGAAGGTGGGTCGCGTTCACGAGTCGTACTCGTCACGAGCGTTATGAGGCCGAGGACGAGAGTTGGCAGGCGCCACGCAAGATCGAACGCTTTTTTTCTCAACTCAACGGCCATGGATTCGTCTTCGATAGGCCCTCACATGTGTACATCGTCGCTGCAGATGGCACCGGAACTGCGCGCAATCTGACACCGGGCGACTTCCAGCACAGCGGGCTCGAATGGCTCAGAGATTCGAGCGCACTGATCACCAGCGCTGCGCGGCACGACACGTGGGACTTCGATTTCGCATCGGACTTGTACCTCGTTCCGCTCGATGGCGACATCACGGCTCTCACCCACCAGACCGGCATGTACTATGCCGCGAGGGTGTCGCCTGACGGCACGAGGGTCGCGTTCCTCGGGGCCGACGATTCGCGTACCGATCCGCAAAACCATCACGTCGGCGTTCTCGATCTGGCCAGCGGCAACACAGAGTGGGTGAGTAAGGGCCTCGACCGCACGTTCTCGCCGACCACTGGTCCGGTCGCGCCCATCTGGATCGACGACAATACGTTGCTCGCAAGCGCCGAAGACCGGGGCACGGTGCACGTGTATCGGGTCAGCACCGACGCATCGCATGATCCTGTAGCAGTATCGTCGGGCGAGCGTTGGGTGAAGCAGTTCGATGCGACGTCCAACACGTTGGCGCTCGCGATCAGTTCGGTTGATCGGACATCCGAGCTCTTCGTGATCCGCGACGGGGTCGAGACGCAGCTCACCCATTTATCAGACGGCTACGTGGCAGAAGTGAAGCCTCAGACATGGGAACGCTTCGCAGTTGCGACAACCGACGGCACGCTCGAAATCGATGCATGGATCATGCGACCACATGAGTTCGATCCTCAGCGGAAGTACCCCGTGCTGCTCAACGTGCACGGCGGGCCACATACGCAATACGGCGAGACCTATTTCGATGAGGCCCAAATGCAGGCGGCGGCGGGTTTCGTCGTGGTGATGTCCAACCCACGTGGTGGCAGCGGGCGAGAGCAGTCGTGGGGCCAAGCCATCCTCGGCCCCAAACACCCTGTGGCACCCGGCACCGGGTGGGGCTCGGTCGATGTCGACGATGTTCTCGCGGTCCTCGATGCTGCCTTGGCCCGGTACGCCTTCTGTGATCCGGACCACGTCGGCATGCTCGGTGGTAGCTATGGCGGGTACATGGCCACGTGGCTTGCGGGTCATCACGGCAGCAGGTTTGCGGCGATCTGCAGCGAACGCGCCGTGAATAACCTCATCAGCGAGGAGTGGAGCAGCGACATCGGCACCATCTTCCAGGTCGAGCATGGCACTACGCACATCGACGATCCCGAGGAATACGCACGAATGTCGCCGATGTCGTCAGCGCACAACATCACGACACCGATACTCATCATCCACAGCGAGAACGATCTCCGCTGCCCAATGTCGCAGGCCGAAGAGTTGTTCATGGCGCTACGACTTCTGCGCCGCGACGTCACGTTCTACAGATTCCCCGGAGAGACGCACGAACTCTCCCGCAGCGGTTCGCCGATCCATCGACGCCAACGCGCGGAGATCATCCTCGACTGGTTCAGTGAGAAGCTCGCCACCAAGAGCTAGGTGAACGCTCTGGCGTCACGTGTCGATGAGCCAGGCGTCGATGAGTTTGCGGGCAATGCTGATGCCGGGTGGAATCGACGGTAAGGCATCGCGTCGGTACCATTGCGCGTCGACAATCTCGGTCGGGTCGCACACAATCTCGCCGCCGGCGTAGTCGGCCTGGAAGCCGAGCATCAGACTGTGTGGGAATGGCCACGGCTGACTCCCCCAATAACGCACATTTGTGACCTCGATACCGACTTCCTCGCGGACCTCGCGGATGACTGCGCCTTCGAGGGTCTCGCCCGGCTCGACGAAGCCAGCGAGACAGCTGTACATCGGAGCGCGGAATTGCACGCCGCGAGCCAACAACGCCTCTTGGTCGGCGCCCTCGCCGCGGGTAACGAGCGTGATCATCGCCGGCGCCAACCGCGGGAACGCGAGCAGCCCGCAGGCCGGGCACTTCATCGCGCGTTCGCCCGCCGCGACGAGGGTCGGCGCAGCGCAGCGACCACAGAACCGATGCGTGCGCGCCCATTCCACTATCTGTACGGCGCGTCCGGCAATCAGCCAATCGGTCTCGCTCGAGCGCCCGAAGTAACTGTAGAGATCCATCGCTGCACCATCTGCGGGATCGAGCCCACGGGGCACATCGACCCCCCAGACGGCAGCGCCATCGAGCGTGCCCAGGAAGTGAAGGTCCCAGGCGGCGTCGACGGTTTCGTGGTGGACCCACACGTTCGACCCAACGACATGTACATAGCGATGCTCGGCGAAGGGCTCCTCTGGTGGATTCACGAGGGGTATGAACTCGGGCTGGTTTCTCGGTCGGTTCTCTGGCACGTGATCAGCATGGCACGGCCAGATAGCGTGATCTCATGACGAACGTAGTGATTGTTGATGCTGTCCGCACCCCCGTTGGCCGCCGTGGCGGTGGCTTGGCCTCGATGCACCCTGCCGAGCTGCTAGGTATCGTCCAAAAGGCGCTCATCGATCGCACTGGAATCGATCCGAATCTCGTCGGTCAAGTCGTGACTGGCTGCGTGAGTCAGGTCGGCGAGCAGAGCTTCAACATCGGCCGTACGGCGTGGCTGTCGGCGGGCTTGCCAATGGGTGTCGCCGCAACGACGGTCGACACACAATGCGGCTCGAGTCAGCAAGCAACAGGACTCGCTGCGGCACTCATCGGTTCGGGTGTCGTCGATATCGCCATCGCTTGCGGTGTGGAGGTCATGAGCCGTGTGCCGATCGGGAGCAACTCGTCGAAGAAGCTTGGCCTCGGCGTACCGATCCCGAAGACGTATTTCGGGCAGTACGAGATGACTTCGCAGTTCGAGGGCGCCGAGCGCATTGCCGACAAATGGGGAATTACCCGCGAGGACACCGATGCGTTCGGTTTTGCCAGCCAGCAACGCGCAGCGCAGGCTTGGGCAGAAGATCGATATGCAGGCCAGTACGTCACCGTCGACGCACCCGACCTCGACGAGGAGGGCAAGCCCACGGGCAGTACGCACCGCGTGAGTCGTGACGAAGGCATCCGTGAAACCACGCTTGAAAAACTGGCAACGCTGAAGCCGGTGGCGCGTGAGAACGGTGTCCACACTGCTGGCAATGCATCTCAAATCAGCGATGGTGCCGCAGCGGTACTGATGATGACCGAGGACAAAGCCGCGGAACTCGGCCTCACCCCTCGGGCCCGCATCGTCGATAGTTGCCTTGTTGGCGTTGACCCGGTGCTCATGCTCACTGGCCCGATCGATGCGACCCAGCGCCTGCTCGAGCGCAATGGACTCTCGATCGATGACATCGACACCTTCGAGATCAACGAAGCATTCGCCTCCGTGGTCTTGGCATGGGCCAAAGAAACAGGTGCTGATCTCAACAAGACCAACCCCAATGGCGGCGCCATCGCACTCGGCCATCCACTTGGCGCGACCGGGGCCTTCCTCACCACGAAGGCGTTGTACGAGCTCGAGCGCACTGGTGGCCGTTACGGCATCATCAGCATGTGCTGTGGTGGTGGCATCGGCACGGGCACACTCATCGAGCGGATCTGACCAACCGAGGTCGCGTTGTAACACCCATCGGGTAGACACGTAGTCATGAAGCTCTGGCTGGGTTGGCTCGTGGTCGTCACGGCCGCGTGCGGC
>JAYTWP010000350.1:0-1720 GCA_043743395.1 Actinomycetota bacterium
GCGCGCGTCATGGCACTCATCGACCAGCTCGGGATGCGCCAACAAGTTCGTTTCGTCGAGCCCCAGCCACACCACATCTTGTCTACGTACTACCGAGCAGCCGACGTAGTCGTTGTTCCAAGCCGCAGCGAGAGCTTCGGCTTGGTTGCACTAGAAGCAGCTGCGTGTGGCATCCCCGTCGTGGCCAGTGCCGTCGGTGGGCTGCTCACCCTCGTCGATGACGGACTCACGGGCTACCTCATCGCTGGTCGCAATCCATCGCACTTCGCGCAGCGCATTGCCTGCATCCTCAACGACCCCGTGCTCGCCGCCTCAATGGGCGTGCGCGCGGCCGAGCGCGCACACCGTTACACCTGGAGTTTCGCAGCTGCCAGGCTTCGGCGCGTCTATCAAGATCTTTCCGTTCGCGAACTCGTTGCCTGTTCCTAAGGACTGCTAGGTGAGCAATCTCTACGACGACGCCTCCGTGGCTGTCATCGAGCGTCAGATCGACGAATGGCTCGCCCGTCTTGCGGTCACCAATCCGGCGATCGTCGCGATCGACCGTGGCGAGGGTGACACCTTGCGCTGGTACGTGCGCATGCGGGGCGACGAGAAGGAGTTCATCACGGTGTGGGTCACCCTCGGTCAGCGCACATTGCGTTACGAGGCGTACGTCATGCCAGCGCCCGAGGAGAACGCCCAGGTGCTTTACGAGAACCTGCTGCGCAGAAACGAAAAGCTCGTCGGCCTGCACTTCGCGATCGGCATCGAAGACGCCGTGTTCCTTCGTGGCGACCTCGCCCTGTTGGCGCTGTCCGAACGCGAACTCGACCGCATCATCGGGACGTTGTACGCAACCATCGAGCAATGCATTCAGGGGCTCTTGCGGATTGGGTTCGCCAGTCGATTCGCCTGAACGTGGCACTACTGTCACTGCCATGGGGGAACGGGTGTTGGTCATTGGTGGCACAGGCCCAACGGGGCTGCCACTGCTGAAAGGCCTTGTGGCGCGAGGTCACCGCGTCACGATCTTGCACCGCGGTCTTCACGAGCACGACGAAACCCCGGCAGAGGTCACCCACCTCCATGCCGACCCATACGACGTGCCTTCGCTCGATGGTGTTCTCGGCACACAGACCTTCGACGCCACCGTTGTGATGTATGGCCGTTTGCGGCGAATCGCGGAGTTGATGGTGGGCCGTACCGGACGATTCCTTTCCGTCGGCGGTGTCCCCGCCTATCGAGGGTGGATGAACCCGTGGTCCTTCGAGCCACGCGGTCTTCCGGTACCAACAGCCGAGCACGCCCCCACCGTCGAGTTCGCGGCCGAAGACGAAAAGGGCTTTCGGATCGTGCGCACCGAGACTGCTGTCTTCGAGTCGCACGATCAAGCAGCGCACTTCCGTTATCCCTACGTTTATGGCCCACATCAATTGGCTCCGCGCGAGTGGTGCGTCGTGCGGCGCGTGCTCGACGGCCGGCGACGCATCGTGGTAGCCGACGATGGGCTCACTCTGCACCACCACGGCTACACGGAGAACTTGGCCGAGGCGCTGCTGCTCGCAATCGACCAGCCCGCTGCCGCTGGCGGCAAGATCTTCAATGTCGGCGACACCGAAGTGCTGACGGTACGCCAAGTGATCGAACTCATCTGCGCTGAACTGAACCACGAGATGGACATCGTCTCGATGCCGTTTGATCTCGCCACCCCGGCACTGCCGATGCTGACCCAACCCGC
>JAYTWP010000351.1:0-3488 GCA_043743395.1 Actinomycetota bacterium
ACGGTTGTGGTGGCAACGGCGGTGCAGATTGCTTCGGCGCGTTGCTGCAACTCGGCGAGTGGAGTGGCCACCATTCGCCAGAACGGGATGGTGGCGGCGGCCGAGCGGTCGAGGTAGGCAACCGCAGTGGCCTGCAGGCTCGACAGCACCAGCGAACCCGGGCGTAGAGCCCGGGCGAGGGGGTGCCGGGCGCATGCCTGCACAAGGTCGCGCCGACCGACGATGATGCCGGCCTGCGGACCACCGAGCAACTTGTCACCGCTGAAGGTCACGAGCGCTGCACCTTGCTCCAGGCTTTGACGTGCGGCCGGTTCGTTGGCCAGCCACGCGGGCGGCGGCCCACCCAGCCACGGGCAGTTGGCGTCGATGAGGCCACTGCCAATGTCGGCAACGACCGGTACGGGCAGGGTCGCAAGTTGAGCGACAGACGTATCCTCGACGAAGCCTTCGATCCGGAAGTTAGATGGGTGAACCTTCATGGTGAGCGCGATGTCGGCGCCCTTGCGAGCGATGGCCTTCGAGTAGTCGCTGAGTCGTGTGCGATTCGTGGTGCCAACGTCCACGAGCGTTGCGCCGGACTGCTCCATCACGTCGGGGACGCGAAATGCTCCACCGATCTCCACACTCTCTCCCCGGCTGACCGCGACACCGCGGTCATACGCGAGCGCGGCGAGCACGAGCATGACTGCGGCTGCGTTGTTGTTGACCACCATCGCGGCCTCGCCGCCACACAGTCGTGCGAAGAGGTGGCCGACTGCTGTCTGTCGCGAACCACGCTCGCCGGTGGAGAGATCGAACTCGACATTGATGGGTCGTGCCGGCATTTGTGCACCCATCGGCGCGCGTCCGAGGTTGGTGTGTAACAACACGCCGGTCGCGTTCACCACCGGCATGAGCAACTGGCGCGCGAGCTGTGTCACGCGCAGCGATGCAGATGCCGGGTCGCCTGCGGCAATGGCCTCGCGTGCGACATCCACGCAGAGGGCATGCGGAAGGCCGCTGGACGCCAGCGAACGAGCGAGCGCGTCGACCGATGGTGGTCGGTTGCGGGGGGCGTCTGCGGATGCCATTGGTGCAGAACCTAGCGGGAGCTCACCTAGGGTTGACCAAATGCTTGGCGTTTCGATTGTGCGACTCGATCCCGAAATGGGCCTGCCCGCGTATGCCCATGTTGGAGACGCCGGCATGGACTTGTGCGCGCGTGAGGATGGTGAACTCGCGCCCGCCGGTGGTCGGCTGTTGATGCCGACCGGTATCGCGATCGCGATCCCGCCCGGCTATGCCGGGTTCGTCCTTCCGCGCAGTGGTCTCGCGTTGAAGCACGGGATCAGTGTGGTCAACGCCCCCGGCCTGATCGACTCCGCGTACCGCGGTGAGATCAAGGTCGTCCTGCTCAACACCGACCCCGCTGAGGTGTACCGGGTGCACAGGGGTGATCGGGTCGCACAGCTCGTGTTGCAGCGCGTGGAGGAAGTGGTGTGGAACGAAGTCGACTCGCTCGAAGGTCTCGACCGTGGCGGTGGCTTCGGGCACAGCGGCCGCTGACGCGGCTCGGGACCGCCAGGGCATGAAAGAAGACTCAGTCCGACGAATCGCTCCTGGGTTCCAGCACAGGACTTCGGCCACCCGGTAGACGTCGGTGTCAGCGACGGACACGTAGGATTGCGATTCAACGAGGTGTAGCGATGTCCGATGTCGACGACCCTGCCGAGCTGCGCCTGGTGTATGCCACCGTGCTGCGCGAGGGCTCAGAACACGATGTCCGCACGTGGATCCATCAGCCAACGCTGCTCGCCATCTGGGACTCCCTGTGGTAGCCATCAGCCGTCCACGAGGCGGTACATGTCAATTTGTGGCACGGTCCATCACCTTGGACGCGACGCTGCTTCGAGCGCGACCGTCGCCTTTGATCTTCGGCCGATCCCACCCGTGAGAGACGATGTACGAGTCGGCACGACGTTGGGCGAAGAGCGCTCCTCCGCCGGCCAACAAGAACCCATCGGCAGCCGGTAGCGAGAAGAACAATCGAGCGACCTCTGTTTGGAAGGCACTGAGGCCGGTCAGTGAACAACTCCATCGATCAACGGTTGCCAGGCGGCGCGGACTTCGCGGGGGAGTACCAGTTCACCCCACAGGTCGGCAAGCAGCGTGCCGTCGACATACCGCAGCAGATCGTCCGCCATTCCCTCACGGAGTATCACCTCGTAGCAGCGGGCACGTTGGCGTCGGTCGCTCAGATCGAAGGTCGCGCCGGGCTTCGACCAGTTCAGACCGAGCGGAAGCGTCGCAATCGCGAACGCGTCACGGATGGCGATCCTCCACAGGCGATCAGCGACCACGATCGGTCGGCCCCGACGTGTCGGGTACTGGGTGAAGCTCACCCGACGTTCCGCCGTCAACTCGAAGCCGGCACTATTCAGTATTCGCTCGACCGTCGCCAGGTTCGGTGACTTTCGGCCGTGCTCGTACGCCGACAACGTCGGGCGGGAGGTGCGGGCACGCGCGGCGAGAACCTCCTGGCTCAGCCCGGCCTCGCGCCGGACCCGTTCGAGCAGATCAGAACTCACGGGATACAACGGATCTGATCGGATACCTCAATGACACAGGGAATCGCCACCGGCTTCACCGAACCTCAACCGGAAATCGGATATCGGGCGTCATGAAACGGTGGAGCAGATCTTCGACGAAACTCATGTTTCGTTGTCGCGTGAGGTGTCGAATTGAATCCGATCGTCACTCGTTGGGCGCGGCCAACTGAACTCGATCTGATGGCTGGCATTCCCCTGTCCCGGCAAACGATGTCGGCCACCCTGTGGTGCCCCCTCCCCCCTCCACCTTCTTGTTGCGCTGTAGGCGTACGCGGCTTGCCGGTCGAGTTGGCTGTCAGTTTGGCTGTCAACGGATGGGGCGAGGAGTTGGTCGGGACGGCAAGACGGACGCCCCGCGATGCACCGCCCTTGTCACCCACCTCTGTTGGGGCAAAACTAGTCGTCGAGGACGACAGACCTACTTCGCTGCGAGCACGACGTCGAGGAAGTTCGTAATGACGACGCCACCCTCCGTTTCCACCCTCCGCGCCGTACACGACAGCGTGCGCGAGAACCCGTTTCGGAGCCCATAATTACGTTCGAAAGCGTAGAGCAGGCCCTCTTTGGGTTCAGGGTCCACGTCCCCTTTGTAGACCCTTCCCGCGATGGTCAGCAGTTCATACGCCCGTCCGTTCTCACCGACCTCGAAGGCCATTGCTCCGCCCCCACCACTCACCCGGAGATGGATCGTTCCGTCCCCACCGCAGTACCCCGTGATCTCATAGGAGGTCTTGGAGTTTGTCGGGGCCCCGACCGACGTGCCGCCGCTGAGGCCCAAGACCCCAACCATGATGCACCCAGACGCAATCAGACGCCACAGCTTCATGTCGCTTCCTCCTTGGTGCCCTGCCGAAGAAGCACTGCTCGCTCGGACTATCTGGCAAGCAGGTGGGCATCTGA
>JAYTWP010000352.1:0-2584 GCA_043743395.1 Actinomycetota bacterium
GGTTGCCGGGTTCCAGCGGAGCCCGATTCCCATGCATCGGTCTATAGTTCGCGAAGTGCGCCTGGCCGGCGCGCGCGGAGGAGCAACGTGAAGATCGGCTGTGTCGGACTGGGCAACATCGGGCGGCACCTGGCCACGAACCTACAACGGGCAGGCTTCGAACTGGTCGTGCACGACCTGCAGCGCCCGGCAGCCAACGAACTGGTGGCGGCGGGTGCTGTGTGGGCCGATTCTCCGGCCGATGTTGCCGCGTCGTGTGACGCAGTCGTGACCTGTCTGCCATCGGTACGCGCGATCACCCAGGTGGTCGCTGGTGAGAGCGGGTTGCTCGAGGGGTTTCGTGGCGATTCGACGTGGATCGACATGAGTACCAACGACCTCCACGAACTGCAGCGGCTCGCCGGTCTGTTGCGTGCGAAGGGAGTACACACGTTGGAGGCTCCGGTCACAGGCGGCGCGCACAACGCCGAGTCGGCGACCATCACGGTCCTCGTCGGCGGCGACGAGGCCGTTTATCAGCGGCATGCCGACGTGTTCGATGCCGTCGGCGGTCGGGTGTTCTACATTGGCGAGTTGGGCAAGGCGGCGGTCATCAAGGTGATCACGAACATGCTGGCGTTCATCCACATCGCCGCCACGGCGGAGGCATACATGCTGGCAGCGCGGGGTGGCATCGACCTGAACCTGGCATGGGATGTCATCAAGGCCAGTTCGGGCAATAGCTTCATCCACGAGACCGAGAGCACCACGATCCTCAGCGGCAGCTACGACATCGGATTCTCGTTGGATCTGTCGTGCAAGGACCTCGGCTTCGCGATGCAGTTGGGCCGCGAGCTGGGCGTGCCGCTCGACATCGCTGCCACGGTCGAGCAACTGAACATCCGCGCACGCGCCGCGTACGGCGGCGCGGCGGGCTCCCCGATGGTGGCGAGACTGTTAGAGGAGGCCTGTCACACCGACCTCCGCGCCGACGGGTTCCCCGCCACGCTAGAGGAATACCTCGAGTCCATGCCCCGAGCATCACGCGCCCCGCGAACGTAAGTTTGTGGGGCTTTTGACGAACTGAAAGCGTCGGCCGAACGAGCCTCAGGTCGACTCAATTTCGGGCGTGCTCGGTGAGCGGAAAGATGATCGGGTCATCGGCAGCTGCTGCAATGGCAGCAGCGCGTTCGTCATCGGTGAGCGGTGTGAACGACTCGGCCGCATCGAGGACAAGCGGCAGCAGTGACAGATCGCCGGGACTACAAAACGCATGCACGCCAGGGTGTGACAGCGCGAAACGAATGCCGCGACTGATGTCCTCGGGGGTAACGACGGGTTCGTACCACGTGGAGTGTGTCGGCTTGCGGTCGCCCCATGGCTGCTTCGCAGCGGCCTTGATGACCAGGACGCCCACGTCGCGCCGGGCGCATTCCTGAAGGAGGGCGACGACGTCGGTGCGATATGTGGGATTCGCGTACACGCGTGGGTACAACGCGAACATCACGGTGTCGAGGTCCCATCGGCGAAGTGCCTCGAGATGCGCGCGTGGCGCCCCGAGGTCGTGGCCCGTGATGCCGACGAAGCGGAACAGTCCTTCGTCTCGCATCGACAGCATCGCCTCGATTGCGGCGACGCGACTTTCAAGGACGTCGAGGTCGGTCACGGCATGCGCTTGGTAGAGATCGAATGAATCACATTGCAGGTTCTTCAGTGATGTCTCGAGCTGTGCTCGAACGCCGTCTGGATTGCTTCGTTGGGTCTTCTCGCCGATGAACAACTGATCTCGCAGCGCGCCGATGGTGGGTCCGGCGACATGTTCCGCGGCCCCGTATGACGGCGCGATGTCTATGTGATTCACGCCGCGCTCGACGGCGAGGTGGATGCTCGCCTCAGCATCCTTGGCCGACGCATTCCAGAACGTGGCGCCGCCCAGAACGGCGACGCTACTGAAGTGCTCGGTGCGTCCGAGCCGGCGAGTTTCCATGGGTAGACCCTATGTCACGAGGATGCCTTGAACGGACCGCGGATGCTATGTCTAGTTGATGGCATTCACGAAGGGTCTACATGAATTGGGTGAAGGGTGTTTTGCGTACCTGCAGCCCGACGGAGGCTGGGGTTGGAGCAACGCCGGCCTGATCGTTGGTGATGGTGTCTCGGTGCTCATCGACACGCTGTTCGATCTCGCGCTCACTGGCGAGATGCTCGAATCGATGGCGTTCGCCGTGGGCGGAGCACCCATCGGGACGGTCGTCAATACGCACGCCAACGGTGATCACTGCTATGGCAACCAACTCGTCAAGGGTGCCGAGATCATTGCCAGCGAGAAGGCCGCGCACGAGATGACGGAGGTGCCACCTTCGATGATGGCTGCGCTGAATGCCGACCCGGGGGAACTCGGTGAGCTCTTTCGTGGTTTCTTCGGCGCATTTCGATTCGACGGGATCGAGCACACCCTGCCGACTCGAACATTCGCGGGACGGCTTGATATCGAGGTAGGGGGCCGGACGATCGAACTGATCGAGGTGGGTCCAGCACACACCGCCGGAGATGTCATCGCGTATGTCCCCGACGCAAGAACCGTGTACACCGGAGACATTTTGTT
>JAYTWP010000353.1:0-2675 GCA_043743395.1 Actinomycetota bacterium
TCGTGCATGTATCGCCGCGCCACCATCGCCACCCACGACGCGGGGGTGAGCAAGCCCATCGGCGCATACCAACTGAATGCAGCACGCTCGGCCGTTGGCGCTGTAGGAGCATCTTGCACGCCCGCGCCGAAACGACGGCCCGAACGCTCGTTGAACGCCCGGTAGCACACGACGACATCGGCAGCGCCAGAGGCAACGGCCATCACGGCTTGATGCACGGTGGCACACGCTGCACCGCCGCCGTAGTGAACCCGCCCGAAGAACGTGAGTTCGTTCATACCGGTGTGCTGGGCGATTTCGATTTCCGGATTGGTTTCGGGACCGAAGCAGGCAAAACCATCAACTTCGCTCGGTGCAATACCAGCGTCGTCGAGCGCTGCGACTACTGCCTCGCAGGCGAGACTCATCTCGCTGCGGCCTGAATCCTTGGAGAACTCTGTGGCCCCGATACCAACGATGGCAGCCCGACCGCCCAACTTGTTCGAGTAGCTCACACTGCACCTCGCCCGTTGTGGCTGGCGAGAACAAGGGTGACCGTGCCAGTGACATGATTGCCCAAACTGTTCGCGCCGACAACGCTGATCACGACCTGACCCGCTTCCTTGACCGTGACGGTCCCGCTGAGCGTCATCGTGTCTCCCGCATAGTTCGGCGCACCGAGTCGGATCGACACGTTCTTGATGACGGCATCCGCCCCGGCCCAATCGGTGATGTACCGACCGATGAGGCCGTTTGTCGTCAGGATGTTCATGAAGATGTCCTGCGAACCCTTGTCCTGAGCGAGCGCAGGATCGTGATGGACGTCTTGAAAGTCGCGCGATGCGAGCGCCGTCGCGACGATGAGGCTGCGCGTGAGCGGCAATGAAAACGACGTCAACTGGTCGCCGACACTGACGTCGTCATAGAGCAACGAGGTCATCGGCCCTCCTTCGCAATGAGTTCACCAAGGCGGGCAAGTTGTGCGCTGCCGGCGCCAAGCGTTGTCTCGATCTGAACACCCCAGAGGAAGTAGCGATGGATCGGGTAATCGATATCGGAACCCATGCCGCCATGCAAGTGCTGGCACAGATGCACGACCTTTTGACCGCCTTCGCTCGCCCAATACTTTGCGATCAGCACCTCTTGACGCGAGGGCAGGCCGTGCATGAGCCGCCACGCAGCCTGCAACATCGTGACGCGCATTGGTTCGGTCAAGATGAAGGCATCGGCGGCCTGATGGCCAACGGCCTGAAAGGTGCTGAGCGGCTTACCGAACTGCGTGCGGCCGCTCGTATAGGTGGCGGTCTGTTCGATCGCAGCGCCACACACGCCGAGCTGCAATGCGCACAAGCCCACGAGCGCTCGCTCGAACAGGAAATGCAGCTGCTCCTCGCCGTCGCCACTGTCGCTTCCGAGCCGGTCGGCACGACCCACAACCGCGTCAAGTGCGAGGTGCGCGTAGGGCTGATGGTTGGTTGCATGCACAGGCTCGAGACGGACTCCGACACCGGCGGGGTCAATGAGAAAGACACCGACTGAACCGTCGTCCTGGCGGGCTGGAACCAGCACTCGGTGCGCAAACTGTGCGTATGGCACCGACGGCTTGAGCCCTTGCAAATGCCAGCCATCGTCGGTCCGCGTTGCGGTCACGGTGGGCCGCAATGCGTCGTCGGCTCCTCGCTCACTGAGGGCGGCGCTGAGAACGATGTCACCGGCACACACCCCAGGGAGCCATGCCGCGCGTTGCTCGGGTGTGCCGAATTCGGCGATTGACAAAGCGCCTAATACAACGGTTGCCCAGACCGGCACCGGCGCGACCCGGCGGCCCTGCTGCTCGAGCAACAAACAGAGCTCGACGAGGCCAAGGCCACTGCCACCCACATCTTCAGGAAGGCACAACCCGAGCAGGTTGGACGACGCGAGCTCGCGCCACAGTTCTCGATCGAAGCCATCACCAGCACGCTCGACATGCTTGACGCGTTCCACACTCGCGTGTCCCTCGAAGATCTGCTTGGCGAGGTCGCTGACGACCTTCTGCTCGTCACTGAGATCGAAGTTCAACTCTGCACCACCTTGAAGAAGGGCAGCGACAAGTCGTCGTCACACTGTTGGACGACGAGTTGCACCGGCGTACCGATTTGCAGTTGCTCACGCGACATGTCGAGCGAGTTCGCCACGATGCGCACACCCTCCTCGAGGTCCACAAGCAGCACTTGATTCGGGTAATCGAGGCTCGGGATCTGCGGGTAATGCACGACGACGTAGCTATGGATGATGCCGCGGCCGCTTGCCTCGATCGTGTCCCATGCGAGCGACCGACAGTTGCGACACATCGGTCCGGGTGGATGGCGCAGCTTGCCACAGTTCGCGCAGCGCTGGATGAGGAGCTTCCCCTGTTTCAAACCGTCGAACCAGAAGGCAATGTCGTGTGTCGGTGACGGCCGCGGACGCGACGGCCTCGGCGCTGCGGGCTGCTTTTTGGCGGCGGGGCGAAACTTGAGGATGCGGAACAGCATGGAGCCAACGCGCTCGCCGGCTGCGTCGTAATATTCTTGCCGGGTCGTGATGAAGTGTCCGGTGCCCAAGCCGGTCGTCTTCTCGCCCGACACAGCATCGATGACTGTGCGCATCGTGAGGCGATCACCCGGACGAAGGTAGCGGTCGTACGTTTGCTCACAGTTCGTGGCCACCACAGA
>JAYTWP010000354.1:0-2346 GCA_043743395.1 Actinomycetota bacterium
GGCGACACGCTGTTCCTGGAAGGTTGCGGCCGCACCGACCTGCCGGGCAGCAACCCGGAACACATGTACTCGAGTTTGCAGATGCTTGCGGCCCTCCCCGACGACACCGTGGTGTACCCCGGTCATATGTACTCGGCGCCCTCCAGCGCAGAGTTGATCACCGTGCGCCAAGACAATTACGTCTTCAAGCCCAAGACCCAAGAGGCGTGGATGCAGTGGTTCGGCGGTCAGGGCTGACCCGACCCAGGCGCTTCCGCAGCGCCTGAACCCACAACGAAGTACGAGCCTGGGTGCCGCATCGTCTTAGGCCCTCTTGGGTGTTGACTTCTCCGTCCGGCAGTGACATCGTGAACTCGGCTCAAATCTGACGGTGGCACGCACTGAGGGGGATCCAACTATGAGAGTACGACTGCTGGATTTTTGTTTGACGCGTCTGTGCCGATCGGTCGGTGATCTCCGTGACTAGAGACCGCGTAGACATGAACGCAAGTTTCGGCCGACGGGCCTTCATCGAGTTCGGGGCGGCCGGGGTCGCGATTGCCGCAACCGGAGCGATGGGTAGACCGACCGCAGCTACGGCGCAACCACCGAGGGGCCCGGTGAACGGTGAACCCTGGATCGAAACCGACGTGATGGAGTTGCAGCGGTTGATGCGCAGAGGCGTACTGACCAGTGGTGAACTCACTGAGGGGTATCTCAGTCGTATCGCTCTGCTCAACCCATTGCTCGGCGCGATCATCGAGACGAACCCGGACGCGATGAAGATCGCGAAGCGACTCGACCGTGAGCGCCGGATGGGTCGCGTGCGCGGTCCGCTCCATGGCATCCCTGTCATCGTCAAGGACAACATCGCGACAGACGACGGAATGCAGACCACCGCCGGCTCGCTCGCGCTCGTTGGTAGTCGTGTGCCGCGCGACGCCGTGCTAGTACATCAACTTCGTGAGGCAGGCGCGATCATTCTGGGCAAAGCGAACCTGTCGGAGTGGGCTAACTTCCGAGGTGGCAGCGCGGATTTCCCACCGCTCAATGGTTGGAGTGGACGTGGCGGCTTTACGCGCAACCCGTACAGGCTGGACCTCGATCCATGCGGGTCTTCCTCCGGCTCGGCTGCCTCCGTCGCCTCAAGCCTGTGCGCGCTCGCTGTTGGTACCGAAACCGACGGCTCTATCCTGTGTCCGTCCGGTGAGCAGTCGCTCGTGGGCATCAAACCAACTGTTGGACTTGTTTCGGGTGTTGGAATTATTCCCATTGCGCACTCGCAGGACACGGCCGGACCGATGACGCGCTCGGTACGAGACGCCGTGTTGCTTCTCGACGCGATCCGAATCCCGCAGCGTTCGCTCTTTGGTCGAACGCTTCCGCGAACGTACACCGAGTTCCTCGACGACGACGGTCTCGAAGGCGTACGTCTCGCGTACGACCGTCGCTACGTCGATGGTGACTTCGGTCCAGGAAATCCCGAATTGCTCGCTGTCGTCGATGTGGCGCTCGACGCCATGCGAAGCGCGGGCGCGGAGATCGTCGATGTCACGTCGGTCGATCCCTTCGCCCCTGACGCGACTGGGCGGATTCCATTTGACGACGAGTTCACTGCGTTGGCCTTCGAGTTCAAGGTGCAGATCGCGGAATATCTCGCACCCCTTCACCACACGCGGATGCGAACTTTGGCCGACCTCATCCAGTTCAACATCGATCACTGTGCTGATGAGTTGAAGTGGTTTGGGCAAGAGGTCTTCGAGTTTGCCGAAGCAACTAGTGGCGACTTGAACGACCCGGAATACCTCGCCGCACGGGCCACGACGTTGAACTTCGGTACGACCGCTATCGATGGGGTGCTGAAAGATGGATTCGATGCGGTCATCACACCGTCGTTCAGCTTCGGCACGTCGCCGGCTGCCACGAGTGGCTATCCCAGTATGGCGGTGCCGGTTGGGTACACTGCCGACGGGCATCCCGTCGGCCTCTGGATCTCGGCGAGCCTGCTGCAAGAGCCGGTCATCATCGGTATCGGATACGCGATCGAGCAACTTTTCCAGGCCAGGGTTGCACCAACCTTCGCCGGATCCGTGCCTGCTGACCCGATTCCGTTCCCTGGCTGCGCCCTTCCCGTAACGCCGGCAGCCGCTTCCTCCTTGTCGGTGCTTCCTTCCGACTCGAGCCGACACATGGGGCACCAACACCGACGCCATATGTGAGCCGCACGAAGGTCATGAAAGCTGATCGTGCTTAGCGCAGGCTGAGCGCGAGCCCGACGAGTGCGGCGTGGTACGTCACCATCACTGAGATCGGTAGCCACTTCTTCTTGCCCACAAACTCGCGCCAGCCAAGCAGCGTGTCGCTGGT
>JAYTWP010000355.1:0-2286 GCA_043743395.1 Actinomycetota bacterium
GATCGAACTCGGCCATCGCCTCGGGCTCAACGTCGTGGCCGAGGGTGTGGAATCCCGTGAGGTCTTGGAAGAGCTCCGGATCCTCGGTTGCGATGTCGCTCAGGGTTACTTGTTCTCGCGACCGCTCAACACTGTGGAAGCGCGCGCATATCTTGACAACTCACATCCTCACGCCGATCTCGTCGACAGCCCGTTCTGAACGTCGCCCATCTGGGGCTGTACCGGGCGGCTGTGCAATTCGTCTTCGAGCTCGTATCCGTGTGAATCTGTGCAACGCCCGATTGCCTCTGAACCGCGCGGGCCGCACGACATTGAAGGAGCCACTGCCATGGGTCAGATTCTCGGCCAGTTCTGTATCAACGTCACTGACCTCGAGCGATCGATCGGCTTTTGGGAAGGCGTGTGTGGCATACCCCTGCGCAGCCGCACTACGATCCCCACTGCGCTCGAGGCGGTACTGCAGGCCGACGAAGGTGGCTCGCGACTGCAGCTCGCCCAGCAGCTCGATCAGTCCGGCCCCATCGACATGGGTACCGCATTGTGGAAGCTGTACGTCAACACCGACGATTGCCATGCGCTGTACTTGAAGTGTCTCGCTGCGGGCTGCGAATCGGTGACAGAGCCTGTCCGGCTCGAGCGTTGGCCCGTCACTGTTGCCTTCGTCAAGGATTTCGACGGTTACCTCATCGAGCTGATCGAGCACCACGAGGGAACTGCGCCTGGCGTTCCGGATCCCGGTTCTACGAACCGTGGGTGATCTTGCCGAGCGGCGCTCAGGCCGGTCGCTTCCACTTCACGCCAGCTGCGGCGCCGAGTGTGGTGATCTCGTCCATCACGTCGTCGAGCATGTCCCACAGATCTGGCACCAACTCGCGGCAGCTCACCAAACCGAAATCGAGTGAGTTGAGGTAACTCTGCACGGTGATGTTGAGGCCCTGACCATCCACGATGGTGGACACGGGGTAGTAGTGCAGCAATCGCGCCCCGGCCGCGTATAGCGGCGTGCGCGGTCCGGGCACATTCGAGATCACGAGGTTCACGGGCGTACCGAAGCGGCCAGTGAGTCGGGTAGCTGTGCGCATCGCCTGCGCGAAGACGGCGGGCGGAGCGAACTGCGCAAAGTCGGTGAGCGAGTCCGCTGGAACGGCGTCGAACAGTTGCTTGGCGCCGATCATCGATTCATGGACACGTTGCACCCGCTGCAGTGGATCGGGCTCATCGGTGGGCAGCCCCGCGAAGATCGCCGAGACGCGATTGGACCACTTCTCGGTTTCGTTGCCGGTACGAATCGATACAGGCACCATCACGGTCAACGGCGAATCGGGCAGCGCATCGTGACGTTTGAGCCATGTGCGTAGTCCACCTGCACACACGGCCATGACGACATCGTTGAGTGTTGCACCGCATGCGTTCTTGATGTCCTTGACGACGTCGAGCGGTACAGATCCATACGCAAAGCGTCGGTGTGGCGTGATGGCTGCGTTGAACGGCGTACGCGGCGCCGTGAGCGAAGGCGGTGCCCCGACGGCGTCTTCGTTCTCGCGCTTGCGGCCAAGATTGAGCACTGCCCCGAGCGGTCCTCGCAAACTGGCGCGTGCTTGATCGGCTGCGGCAACGAGCACAGGGTTTCGTGTTGCCCGACCGAGTTCACGCGCAGTACGGGCACCCAACAACAGCGCACGTCCGGGTTTGCGGAGAAGTGTTCTGGCGGCGAGTCCGATCATTTCAGAGTCCGACGGCAAACGCTCTGGTTTCCATTCGGTGGTGGGTGGCTCGACCGGACTGCCTTCGGGATCGTCGTCGAGCATCAGTACGAGGAGCTCGGCGCCGGATGCACCGTCGATCGTGGCGTGATGCACTTTGGTGAGAATCGCGAAGCGGTTGTCGGGTAGTCCCTCGATCACATACGTCTCCCACAGTGGGCGCCGTCGATCGAGCGGCCTGCCGACGATACGCGCGACGAGTTCTGCCATCTGTTGGTCGTCACCTGGTGGCGGGAGGGCATTGTGGCGGACATGGAAATCGAGGTCGAAGTTGGGGTCCTCGACCCAGAACGGATGGTCGAGCGCGAACGGCACTTCACGAAGGCGACGGCGTAGCGGCTCGAGCAGGTGAAGGCGACGCGCGATTTGCTCACGCCACGCGCTCCACGGGTCGTAGGAGGGATCATTTGCGGGGCGCTCGTACACCGACAGGCTCGAGACATGACCGAACTGGGCGGCGGTCTCCATGTAGAGAAAAGATGCATCGAGTCCTGATAGCTGCTTCAACGGATTCTCCCAAGTG
>JAYTWP010000356.1:0-8054 GCA_043743395.1 Actinomycetota bacterium
GGTCTTAGACCAGAGCGGGTATCGGCTGTGGGGGCGGAGGACCGATATAGCGGGCGCTCGGTCGGATGATCTTGTTGTCGGCTGCCTGCTCGAGCACGTTGGCACACCAACCGATGACGCGACTCGATGCGAAGGTCGGGGTGAACATCTCCGGTGGGATGCCGCACAGGTGCATCACGACACCTGCGTAGAACTCCACGTTCGTATGTATCTGTCGCCCAGGCTTGAGCTCGTCGAGCAATCGGATGACACCTGCTTCGGTCGCCTCGGCGAAGTCGACGAACCGACGAGCGTCGCCGTCGACCGCGAGCCCCCGCGCGACACCACGGAGCATGACCGATCGCGGATCATCGGTCTTGTACACCGGATGGCCGAAGCCCATGATCTTGTCGCCGCGTTCGATCATCGGGGTGACGACGTCATCGATGCGGTCGGCTGACCTGATCTCGTCGAGCAGGGCGAGGGCACGACTTGGTGCGCCGCCGTGCAGCGGCCCGCTCAACGAGCCGATCGCTGCGACCACACACGCACCGAGGTCGGCCCCGGTTGAGGCGACGACCCGAGCCGTGAATGTGGAAGCGTTGAAGCCGTGATCGATTGTGGAGATCATGTACTGCTCGACCGCCCGCGCGTTCGTCGCTGAAGGCTCAGCACCAGTGAGCATCCACAGGTAGTTCGCCGCGTAACCAAGATCGGATCGTGGATCGATCACCGCCAGACCCAGCCGGGTGCGGTGCAAGGCACACAGCAACGTTGGTGTCACGGCGCACAGAAAGAGCACATCGTCACGGCGTTGCGACGCGTCGATGTCGAGTGTCGGTTGTAGACCACGCGCCACTGCCGCAAGTGAAAGCGCTGTGCGTAAGCCATGTAGCGGTTCGCTCACTGCGGCGATTGCAGGCAGTACTGAGCGCACGGCTGCCGGCATCTCGCGTAGCGATTCGACTTCTTGGATGAACGCGGCTCGTTCCGAGGGTGTCGTCGGGAGTGCGCCGTCGATCATGAGCCGCCACACATCTTCGATGGGCCGGCGTTCAGCGAGTCCGACTGCCGAATATTGGCGGTAGTGGTAGAAGCCTTCCGATCCCCGAACGTCACCGACCTCGGTGTCGGCAACGACCACACCTTTCAGTCCGCGGGGTACGTCAGCTGGTCCGATCGACGCGACTCGCATGAGATCGCGAAGCGAGACGACCCCCACGGGTCGGTCGTGATCGGTTACGGGCATGTGCCTGAAGCCCCGTTCGCGCATCGTGGCCAACGCACCCTGAGCCGAACAGGAAACATCGATTGTGTCCACCGGTGACGACATCGTCGCACCGACAGTTCTCAGTTCGTCAGTTGTCGATGCTTCTCGCAACACGTCGCGTTCGGTGACGATGCCAATGGCGCGGTTGCCCTCGACCACGAGAACCGAGCCGACTCGGTGGTCGTGCATACGCCTGACGGCGGCGTTCAGCGGCTCGCCTGCCGTCGCGGTGATGGGTGGGTGAGTCATCAAGGAATCAACGTTTGACATGCATTCCAGTGTGAACGTTGCACCGCAGATACTCAACGTTGATTATCGTCAATGCCATGCCCTGGATGACCACCGCCCAAGCTGCGCATCGACTCGGTGTGCGCCCGCAGACCCTCTACTCATACGTGAGCCGGGGTATGTTGAACAGCCGCAGGGATGAGCATGGCCGTGAGAGCCGCTTCGACTCGCGTGAGGTTGAACGGTTGGCGCTACGCGGTCGCCCGCGCCAAGCGAGTCGGTCTCGATCGCTCGACATCCAGATCGAGACGAGCATCACTGAGATCGTGGACCACAGCATTCGCTTTCGCGGGCACGACGTGGTGGAGCTAGCTCGGACGGCAACGTTCGAGATGGTGGCCGAGCTCATCTGGACGGGTGTACTTCCCGACACATCGCCAGTCTGGAGTGGTTCCGCTATCGTCCTCGGTGGCGAGGCCTCGATCGGTGAGCGGTTGCGCTTGATCGCCGCACACGCTGCGATCGGCGCCACCCGTGGGTTCGACGAGGCGACCCTGACGGCCGAGGCGCGACGCTTGATCGCGACCCTGGCTGATTCGTTGCCGATCGCAGGGAGTGGTCGGTGTCCGCGCCTTGTCCTCGCTGACGACACACCCGTGCGCGGCACGATCGCCGGTCGGCTGTGGGCGCGACTCACACCCCGGCGAGCAACTCCACAATTGATGACAATCATGAACAGTGCGCTCGTGATGCTCGCCGACCACGAGATGGCCACCTCCACACTGGCGGCACGTGTCGCTGCATCCTCGCGTGCCGACGTGCACGGCGTAGTGGCTGCCGGCATGGGCACGCTAAGCGGAACACTGCATGGTGGCGAGAGCACTCGGTGCCGCCGAATCTTCGAGCAGGCTCGCGACCGCCCCCTGGACGAGGTCATCGATGCGGCCCTCGAGCGTTACGGTCGGCTGCCGGGATTCGGCCAGATCCTGTACCCCAGAGGTGACCCACGGGCCGTGCATCTACTGAAGCTGTTGCGCGAGACCGGGAACCATCCTGCACTCGATCAAGCTGATCGAATCATCAACGCGGCTCGGCTACGGCACTTGCCTCCACCGAACGTGGACCTCGCCATCGCAACGTTTGGTGCCATCGCGGCAATGCCCGTCGACGCCGGCGAAGCAATCTTCACCACGGCTCGCATTGCAGGCTGGGTCGCGCACGCGATGGAAGAGTACGCCGAGCGCCCGCTGCGGTTCCGCCCACGCGCGGTGTACATCGGACCGCCGGCTTCGTAACGTCCGCAGACCATCAGCCAGCGATACCCCCGCCCGTATCATCGGGTTGCGGATGAATACCCTAGGGGGTAGGGTACAATCCTAAACCCAGCCCGACGAAGGAGCCCCCAGGTGAGCACTCTCATCGAACGTTCATTGCCAGCCAGCCACGATCCATCACCTCCACCGGACGAACGGGCTTTGTTCTCACGGCTGGCCGCCTCGATGGCGCGCCATCGGCGCTTGGTGATCATCGTTTGGCTATTGCTCACCATCGGCGCGGCGCCGCTCGCCCTCACACTGACTCATTCGTTGTCAGGCGCCGGGTGGGATGCCAAGGGGTCCACGGCCGAGAAGGTGCGGCTCGAGCTCCGCAAGGACTTCCCTGCCCTCGGCGCCGAGAACCCAGTGGTCGTGTTCCATCAGAACACGCCGATCATCAAGGATTCGAGCGGTGTGAACGCACTCATCGGAGAACTTGCGAAGGGACCGCGGGTCGTCTCGATCGCGAACCCACTGAAGATGCCGCCTGAGGCGGGGATGATCTCTCGAGACGGTCTCACTGCCCTCATTCCGGTGGAACAAAAGATCGGTGCCGACGCGTCGCGACCAGTGGCCGCCGGCGAACTCGGGTACTTCGTGCGCACGCTGCCCGTGGCGGCCAACGCCAGCGCAAACGTCACTGGTGAGTGGCCCGTGTGGAGTGACTTCAACAAAATGAACGAAGAGGCGCTACACAAGGCCGAACTGCTCAGCGGTTTGCCCACGCTCATCATGCTCTTCATCGCGTTCGGCGCGATGCTTGCCGCTGGCATCCCACTGCTCCTCGCGATTGCTGGCATCGCCACTGGCTTCGCAAGCTTGCACATGCTCTCGTGGATCGCCCCGATCTCGGTGTGGTCGATGAACTTCTCGATGATGATCGGCCTTGCCGTTGGCATCGACTACAGCCTCTTCATCGTCAGCCGGTATCGAGAGGAGCGTCTGGAAGGCAAGGACCCGATCGCCGCAATCGAGAACACTATGTCGACATCGGGTAAGGCGGTGTTCCTTTCCGCACTTACGGTCGTGCTGTCCTTGTCGGCCGTCTTCCTCGTGCCGGTCATGGTGTTCCAGACAATGGCGCTCGGCATGATCATCTCGGTCATCGCCGTTGCCCTCGCCGCCCTCACGCTGCTGCCCGCGGTGTTGATCTCGATGGGAGACAAGGTCCTCATCTCTCGCGGCAAGAAGGACCCCGACATCGAAGCCGAGGGTCGCTGGGCCAAGTGGACCGGTGTCGCGCTTCGTCGGCCGGGCATGGTGCTCACCATCGGCCTGGTCGTGCTCGGCGCGCTCGTGGTTCCTTCGTTCGGGATGAAGCTCGGCATGCCCGGCGCGCGTGTGGTTGACACCGGCCGCACGAGCCGTGACGGTTACGAGCAACTCATCAAGGACTTCGGTCCGGGTGCAGCAGCACCAGCCTTCATCACCGTCGACTCCAAGGACGCTCAGACCGTCATCGCCACGGCGACATCGACCGCAAACGTCGTGGACGCGCGCATCGTTGCGCAGCCGGCGGCGACGGGTCGTGTTGTGGTGCGTGTCATCCCTGGCACCGCGATCGACCAACCGGCAACCTCTACAATGATCGATCACCTCCGCAGCAAGCTCGATACAGCAGTGCCGAACGCGCAAGTCGGCGGACCGGCGGCGCAGAATCACGACCTGACGAGTGTGCTCACCGGGCGTGCACCGTATGCGATCGCAGTGATTCTGATCGTCGCCTTCTTGTTGCTACTCGTCGTGTTCCGCAGTGTGGTGATCGCGACATTCTCGATCATCATGAACCTCATCACCGTGGGCGCTGCGTTCGGGTTTGCGACGTTGGTGTTCCAACATGGGTTCGGCGCCAGCCTGATTGGCATCAACCATCAAGGCTTTGTCGACGCATGGGCTCCGCTGTTCTTCTTCGCCCTCCTGTTCGGTCTATCGATGGACTACCAGCTGTTCCTGCTCGCAGCGATCAAGGAGCGACACCAAGCCACAGGCGACACCCGCCGTGCCATCGGTGAAGGCATCGCCCGCACCGGCCGGCCAATCACCAATGCGGCAGTGATCATGATCATCGTGTTCATCGCGTTCGGTGTCACTGGTCCCATCCCGCCGACGGAGTTGGGTCTCACCCTGGCAATGGCAGTTCTGCTGGACGCGACCGTCGTGCGAGTGATGCTCGTCCCCGCGACGATGGCCCTGCTCGGCGACAAGAATTGGTATGCCCCGAAGTGGCTCCTCAAGATCTTGCCTCACGTGAATTTCAACCACTAACCGCCATGTTTCAACACAGATCTTTCGTACGCCCAAGGAGGAAAAAATGACATCACTCACAACACCCACCAATGTACCCAACACTGCAACTCGGCCAACGCGTTGGCCGCTCGAGCGAATCTTGTTCGCGATGGCTGGTTCGGTCACTCTGCTGAGCGCGCTGCTCTCGGCGGTCGTGAGTCCGTGGTTCTTGTTGCTCGCCGCCTTTGTCGGCGTGAACCAATGGGCGTTCGTGTTGCTGCATGGCTGCCCGGCGTCGCTGATCCTGAAGCGGTTCGGCGCGCGGTCCCAATGCAGGTGGTGAGAGCGTTCGGCGCGGAGCTATTTCGTCGCTGACCGTTCGAGGCCATCGAGAAGCAGATCGAGTCCGAACTCAAATTCGTCTGCGTAGTCGTATCCGGGCTTGAGAACGTGCTCGGTCGAGAACTCGGTCAGGTGCGGATATGCGCCGCTAGGAAACTTCGCCATCATCGCTTCGGCGATTTCTGGGACCTGATCCGGCGTCTCGAACGGAAGGCTGGCCTCTTGGAGCACAAAGCCGTAGATATAGCTGTCGATCAACGAGAAGGCATGAGCTGTCAGTTCGATCGAGAAGCCGGAGCGCCGAAGCGTGCCGATCACCGAGTCGTGGTGCTTCAACGTTGCGGGCCCGGCGTTCGTGCGCGAACTCATCAAAGGGGTTGCCCAGGGGTGCCGCCTCAGCACGCTGCGCGCCGACAACGCGCGTGCGCGCATCGCTGTACGCCAGTCGTCGTCGACGCAAGGTAGCTCGATCTCGCTGAAAACGAAGTCGATGATGCCGTCGAGAATCCCGTCCTTGTTGGCCACGTGGTGATAGAGCGACATCGGCTTCACGCCGAGTGCTTCGGCAAGCGACCGCATGGTCAGCGCCCCGATGCCCGATGCATCGGCCACAGAAATCGCGCTGCGCAGTAGCCGTTCTCGACTGAGCGCAGGTCGTGTGTTTGTCTTCTGAGCGGTCTGCGGAGGCATCACGCGTCCTCGTGGTGAGTGGGGGTTGACAAAACCTCAGTATAGCCGTACCTTACTAAGTAAGTCGTACTTAGTAAGGGAACTCGGGATCAAGCTCGGCAAGGCGCAGGGGCCATTCCCCGCCATAGAGAGGACATGACCATGAGGTCAACGGACACTGCTTCAACTGGCGCTGAGCCAAGAGGAACTGGAACAACGGGAACTGGAACAACGGGAACTGGGACAACTGGAACCGGGACAACGGGTGAACTGGGACAACTGGAACTGGGACAACGGGTGAACTGATGCGAGCCATCGCGCAGGACGCGTACGGCTCGACCGACGTACTGCGTCTTGCACAGATCCCCAAGCCCGTGATCGCCGCGAACGAGGTGCTCGTCAAGGTGCATGCCGCAGGAATGGACCGCGGCACGTGGCACATCATGACCGGCCAGCCGTATCTGCTGCGGATCATGGGTTTCGGCTTTCGTAAGCCGAAGAATCGCGTGCCCGGACTCGATGTCGCGGGAACGGTTGTCGCGCTCGGTTCCGATGTCACCAGGTTCAGGGTCGGCGACGAAGTGTTCGGCATCAGCCGCGGCTCTTTTGCAGAATACGCGCCAGCGCTCGAGAGCAAATTCGCGCTCAAGCCGGCCAGCGTCAGCTTCGAGCAAGCTGCGGTCGTTGGAGTTTCCGCGACCGTCGCGCTGCAGGCCTTGCGTGATTCGGGGCGAGTCGAAGCCGGACAGAAGGTGCTGATCATCGGTGCGTCGGGAGGCGTCGGCACGTACTCCGTGCAACTCGCCAAAGCATTCGGTGCAGAAGTCACCGGCGTGTCCAGCGCCGCGAAGATCGACTTCGTTCGGTCGCTCGGTGCCGACCATGTGCTTGATTACACCCGCGACAATTTCGCCGACGGTGTGGATCATTACGACTTGATCCTCGACATCGGTGGAAACAGTCGGCTCTCCACGCTGCGGCGGGCACTCACTCCCAAAGGCACTGTCGTGATCATCGGTGGCGAAGAGGGTGGCAAGCTGGCAGGCGGCTTCGGTCGCACGCTTCGGGCGCCCGTGTTGTCGTTGTTCGTTGGCCAGCGACTGGTCATGGTCATCAGCAAGGAAAACAACGTGGACCTCGAGAAGCTGGGCGGATTCATCGAATCTGGTCAGGTCACGCCGATCATCGACAAGACCTACCCACTGGCTGAGGTACCGATCGCGATGGACCACCTCGCGGCCGGTCAAGCGCGAGGCAAGATCGCAATCACGATCTGACAAAACGCCTTGGCGAGATCGGCCTCACCGGCCGCGGTGGTCGCCCCCGCCGTTGGAGCCGTGGTTGCTGGAGCCGCTGCCGCTTGAGCCGCTGCTGCTAGAGCCGCTGCTGTTAGAACCGCTGCCGCTGGAACCGCTGCTGCTAGAGCCGCTGCTGCTGGAACCGCTGCTGCTAGAACCGCTGCCGTCGCCGTGGTCGTCGACGCCGTCGCCGTCTTCATCCGAGTCACTTGCGTTGGGGACTCCGTCATCGTCGATGTCGTCGTCGTTGGGATTCGGTGTTCCATCGCAGTCGACGTCATCGTCAACGCCGTTGGCCTGCCCATCGCCATCGACGTCGGAGTCATTCGCATTGTTGATGCCATCGCCGTCCACGTCTGAATCGCTGCTATTCGGGATGCCGTCGTGATCGACGTCGTTGGTGTCGCAGCCGGACGAGGGCGGTGGTGAAGGGTTATCAGTTCGTGAAGCGAAGCCTCCACAAATCCGGACGAGAGAGCTCTGGGTGCTCGTCGTGGCGTCACCAAACCGGGTGCCGCCTTGGGTCAGGTACAGGCAGCCGTCGGGACCGACCTGGGACAGGTCACCGCGGAACCCGCCACTCGCGAACGTGGACAAGGTGGGAGCCTTCGTGAAGTCGTCGCCCGAAAAGTCGAAGCGCGTCAGGGTGCCGTCGTTGTTGTTGGTCACGACAAACCTCGGGCTCAATGCTCTGAACGCGACACCACTGACACCCTTGCCGACCGG
>JAYTWP010000357.1:0-2688 GCA_043743395.1 Actinomycetota bacterium
GCGGTAAGGTCGCAGGATCGTCGTTGTCCACGATCGATCAGTGAGAGGGACTCGTGAAACAGGTCATGCGCAGTGTGCTGCTCTTGGGGATGATCCTGAGCACCTGCCTGGCTTGCAGTAGTGAGAGTGCGGTCTCGCCGCTCGGCTCGATCCCAACATCCAGTGAGGGCGATCGCACGGGCACAACCGACATCGCTCCGATCAGCAGCGGCAACCTCACAACCATTGCGGAGTCGACGGTGCCGCTCACACTGCCAACAACCACCACGCCAGCCAGCACGCCAGGGCCGCCCTGCACCATCGACGCCATCCAGGCTTCGGTCGGACCACCGCCAGCGGGCATCACCGATATCGACCTGCGTTGCGTGGGCGATTGGGCATCGTGGGTTGGTAAACCAGACGATCCGACCAAATTCGATGCCTATTTCGCCGTTGCCCGACGATCGGCCACGACCTGGACGACCGTCAACCTCGGTACCGCTGGCGTGTGCGTCGATGGCGGTGTGCCGCCTGATCTCTGGACCGCACTGAACTGCACGGAGTAACAGATGCGTCGCATGATCCCCCTCATCGTCCTTGCGATCACGGTGGCCGTCGCCGGCTGCGCGAGTGACAAAGCGACGAAGTCCCCTCCGACATTTGCCACCACGGTCGTCAGCGCACCGCCAGTTCGCACAGGGATCCTCGGGACGGCTCAGTCGCTTGGTTGTGCATCTGATCTCGAGACGCTGCAGGCCGCGATCGACTCATTTTTTGCCATCAACGGCCACTACCCCACCGCCGAGGCTGAACTTGTCCAGACGGGCATCCTCTCGACCGACAGCAAGTTCCATGACATCGGCCCCGATGGCACCATCGTGCCCTCTCCTACCGGTGGCTGCACGAAGTAATCAGCGGGTACCGCCTCATCGGCCCTCTGTCGTCCAATTGCCTGGGCGAGTTCGGCAGGCCGCACCGAGCCTCTAGAGTAAACACTCGTGTCTGCACAAGCCGAGGTTTCTCATTCGCAGACGCGCGCCCGTCTGCCTTGGCTACGCGAGGTCATCGTGCTCGGGGTCGTATACGTCGTGTACGGCTTGGTGCGCAATCGGTTCGGTTCGGCTCACCTGCACGCCGGCGACGCGCCGTTGCACGCGTTCAACAACGCCGTGCATGTCATCAACCTCGAGCACGCCATCGGGCTCTTCCACGAGGCCACCATCCAGCGCTGGTTCCTCGGTACGCCGTTCATCACATTCTTCAATATCTTCTACGGCACGGCCCATTTCATTGTCACACTCGCCGTGCTCGTGTGGCTGTTCATACGACGTCACCATGTGTTCGTGCGGTGGCGCACCACACTGATGGCCACAACGGTCTTGGCGCTCATCGGCTTCGCGCTCTTCCCGCTGATGCCGCCGCGCCTCGTCAACACCTCGCCCGCCGACTCGCGCTACGGAGGTGGCGCTCTTGCGATCGAACGCCATCTTCCCGATTATGGATTCGTAGATACGCTGCGCGCCGGCGAGGGTCTCTGGTCGTTCGACTCTCAAGGCATGGACGACATCTCGAACCAGTACGCGGCGATGCCGAGCCTGCACATCTCGTGGAGCCTTTGGTGTGCTGTTGTGCTCTGGCGATTCAGCCGCCGTAACGTCTCGCGCATCCTAGCTCTCGGGTATCCGGTGCTGACGCTCGTGGCCATCGTTGCGACAGCGAACCACTTCATCATCGACGCCGCCGGGGGCATCGCCATCGTTATTGGCGGGCATTTCCTGTCCATTACAATTGATCGACTCCGTCGCAGACGCGGCGATGCAAACGACGAGGGTTCGAGCAACAATGTCCTCGTCCCCGTCTGATCAGGCGTCCGACACCCACAAGCCAGTAGTCACTGCCCGCGATGTTGCGATGACAGCGGCGGTCGCGATCCTTCTCCACTTCCCTGCTCTCATTCGCAGAGCGGCGCTCAACAGCGACGAAGCAACCATCGCGACCGTTGCGCGGATGATGCGTCATGGTGCTCGGCTCTACAGCACCGCTGTCGATCGCAAGCCACCGGGCGCATTCGTGTTGTACCGCGTACTCGAACCGCTGTTTGGTACCTGGACTCTCGCCGCCGGCCGGTGGGTTGCATTGGTCGCGATTGTCGCCGCAGCTTGGGTGATCGCCCTCGAGGCTCGCCGCAGATGGCCTGATGTCTCACCGCTCTTGGTTGCCCTCATCTTCGTGGTCGCATTCGCGCTCTTACCCGCAGAGGATTCGCGTGCGGTGGGGTTCGAGCTCTTGGCCACCTTGCCGGCTGTGGGGGCGTTCGTGCTCGGCGCTCGCGGTCGGACCGTACTTGCAGGTGTTGCGTTGGGCATGGCGACGTTGTTCAAACAACCCATGCTGCTCGGGGCGTTTCCCCTGGCCGTGCAATGTCTCAGCGGCACTGCGCCATGGGGCCGACGAGTGCTTCGCCTTGCTGCGGGCGGGGTCGCCACCGTCGCCACCATCACTGCCGGACTCGCGCCCTTTGGTTTACACGAAGCGCTGTCGTGGTTCGCCGGCAATGGCGACAACTACCTCGGGGGCACCAACCTCGGTTCGGTCATCACGATCGGGCTTGAACAGTTCGGAGCAATCATTGCGCACACCGCCGGCATCTCGGTGCTCGCCGCGTTGGCGTGGGGGCGCCGCCGACTCCCCATGGATCTCGCCGTCTGG